>DUKU01000014.1:0-10091 GCA_013329135.1 Thermoplasmata archaeon | reverse complement strand
CAGTCGATATTCCTTTCAGCGACAATGCCGCAGAGGATAAGCGAGCTTGCAAAGACCTTGCTCCGTCATCCTGTGCGCGTTGAAGTCACTCCTCAGGCATCCACAGTGAAACTGGTCCAACAGAAAGTCCTCTTTGTAGACGAAAGAAACAAGATCGCGATCCTACTGGAATTGCTGGAACATGAAGATCTCAAATGTGTACTGGTATTCGCAAGAACAAAGAGAAGGGCCAACAACGTCGCCGAGACGCTGACCAGTCAGGGCATTCGGGCTGAAGCCATACACGGCAACAAGTCACAGGGTCAGAGGACGAGAGCATTGGACAGTTTCAAATCAGGACATGCCAGAGTGCTGGTTGCAACTGACATCGCCGCAAGAGGCATCGATATCGATGACATATCCCACGTGATAAACTATGACCTACCTGTCAACCAGGTTGAGAACTATGTTCATAGGATCGGCCGTACCGCAAGAGCAGGGGCCAAGGGCACTGCGTATTCCCTGTGCGCAAGCTATGAGCGGGATGCCTTGAGAGAAATCGAGAGCCTCATAAAGATGAACATCGAAGTGATGCCTCATTCATTCCATTCCAACACAGCAAGAGATGCTGTCGGCGCTGCTGCAAGACCGCCGCCGAAACAACAAAGAGGTCAAAGAAGACAGAATATGAATCGACAGGATAGGAGACACTATCGATCGAGATAGAAGGTCTAGAATCCCTTGTTCAGGGAGAACCCTTGTCTCCTGATGAAAGATGGATTGGAATCAGAGAGAGGACCGCCCCCTAGGGCGCAATTCTGTTTCTGCTGCAATTCATCCCCTATGGTCTTGCACCCATGACCCCCTTCTCAAGGCCTGAAACGTCGAATACAAAGAATACGAACATTTATATTAAATTGCGAAAATGGACCGAAGGGGATTTCTGCCCACATTTTCGACTGGCTCGGCTGAGAAAGGTACAACAACCTTCCGGAAAGGCATCTCGGGAAGGGTAACGAAAAGGAGGGGCCTATTGTCCCTCACCAGACTCCATCTCAGCCACAATGGCTTCTCATGACTTCGAGACCGATTCAGCTGCTGTAACCGAGACACATGATGTAGATCAGTAGCAGGGCAGAGTATGCCGATAGCGCCAGGCACATAGCTATAGCGTACAGCATGGGCGCAGGGTTTTCCTCAGGCCACGGGCGTCTGACTCTACCAATCACAAAGAATGCCAATCCAACGACGGCGACACACAGGGGCGGCATGATGCCAAGGTAAGCTAATCCCGAAGCGTCGGATGCCAACGCACTGAGTTCAAAGATGAACATGCACAAGCCTAGAATGGATATGACCGCAATAGCAGCAACGCTCCGTCTCATGCAGCTTCAGATGGTCTTGACCCTACAATAGCGTATCTCTACAATTTCGGAGCCCATTCTCTTGTATGTGGACCGAAGGGGATTTGAACCCCTGACCTCCTGCTTGCAAAGCAGGCGATCTTCCACTGATCTATCGGCCCGCGTCCTGGCGGGCGGTCTATCAAATAGGTCGGTTAAATAGGTTTCCTGGCTCGGCCTGACGAGAGCCTTGGCGTCCCGGCATCACCTGACCGGCAGGTCACCCCTGGCCGCCACATCCGCCGGAACCTCCTCGGGACCCTTGGTCGAGTGCAAGACCTCGGGGATGTTCCTGACGAGGACGGCCGCCAACTGAATCGCACACGCGAAGGCGAGCAGCGCCCATCCGTACATAGGGCCCCATTCATCGTATTCCGTGCTGCCCATGAACCCGTCGAACGGGAACGGTCCGACCCAGTCCAAGCTCGCGTAGAATGAGCCGCTGATGAGGAGGGCGAAGACCAACGGGGGCAGGATGGCAAACACACACAGCACCCACCCGGCGACGAAGCCCGCATGCCACCGTTGGAGCTCTGACTCGTCGGTGTTGATGATCCTCGATATGTAGACCAGGGCTCCCAACGCCCAGAGCCACATCAGGGCCCAGACGATGTCGAACAGCGCACCGATTTCATCATATCCGGAGGAATAGGTCCTCACTTCGTCCCCGTCGTAGAACGACGGATAGAACTCTATGGTGCTGTATCTCACCCAACCCGAATCGGTGACGCGCCCGTCCGTCACCATGTAGTAAGGCAACGTGAAAGACGCCATGGCCAGGACGACCGCGAAGACTGTCAGCACTACGACAGCACCCGTGTGCTCATGCTTGTACAAACCCCACCCACTCCCGCACCCATGTAATCACAGTTATCTGATATCATGCTTGCGCAGGGGTTCAACGCGACTCGCAGGGCTATGAAGGTGTGCACTATTGTGATTCAAACACAAGATATGGCGGCCGTTGCCCGCCCTCAAATCAGCATAACAATGCCTGACGGTTCAGGACCTCAGGACGATCTCGATGTTGACGCCGTCCGGGACCTGTATCCTCATCAGCTGTCTCAGGGCGCGCTCGTCCGCGTCGAGGTCTATGAGCCTCTTGTGGACGCGCATCTCCCATCGGTCCCAGGTCTCGGAGCCCTCGCCGTCCGGGCTCTTGCGCACCGGCACCTTGAGCCTCTTGGTCGGGAGTGGTATAGGGCCGGACATGTCCACGCCTGTCTTCTCGCTGATGGTCTTGATCTGGTTGCAGACGCCGTCTACCTTCTCCGGGTCCGTTCCGCTCAGCGATATCCTGGCCCTCTGCGACATTTCAACAAAACCTCACATGAAAAACATGGATAAGCGGTTTAAGGGGTTTACATCTCCTTCTTCTCGATGTCGATGACCATTCCCGCCGCGACGGTCTGGCCCATGTCCCTGATGGCGAACCTCCCCAGCTGCGGGAACTCCTTCGCCTTCTCGATGGCCAGCGGCTTGGTCGGCGTGATCTTCACGATGGCCGCATCGCCGGTCTTCAGGAACTGTGGGTTCTCCTCCTTCACGGTGCCCGTCCTCGGGTCGAGCTTCTTCTGAAGCTCGGTGAACATGCACGCGACCTGGGCCGTGTGGCAGTGGAACACCGGGGTGTACCCGACCGTGATGACGCTCGGGTGGTTCAGGACCATTATCTGCGCGGTGAAGGACTTCGCAACCGTCGGTGGGTTGTCCACCGGGCCGGCCACATCGCCCCTCTTGACATCGGTCTTCGATATGCCTCTGACGTTGAACCCGACGTTGTCCCCGGGCTCCGCCTTGGCCATCTGCTCGTGGTGCATCTCGACCGACTTGACCTCGCCGACCTTGTTCGACGGCATGAAGATGATCTTCATGTCCGGCTTGATCACACCGGTCTCGACCCTGCCCACTGGGACCGTGCCGACGCCTGTGATGGTATAGACATCCTGGACCGGCAGCCTCAGGGGCTTGTCGGTGAACTTCGATGGCGCCTTGAGCGCGTCGAGCGCCTCGACCATCGTCGGGCCCTTGTACCAGGGTGTGTTCGCCGACTTCGAGGCGATGTTGTCGCCCTTGTAGCCGGAGCACGGGATGAAGGGTATCTCGTCGGCCTTGAAGCCCACTGTCTTGAGCAGCTCGGTGACGGCCTTCTTCGTCTCCTCGTACTTGGCCTGGTCGTACTTGACCGCGTCCATCTTGTTGACATCGATGACGATCTGGTTCACACCGAGCGTCCTGGCGAGGAATATGTGCTCCTTCGTCTGCGCCTGGGGACCCTCGATGGATGACACCACTATGACCGCAGCGTCGGCCTGGCTCGTACCCGTGATCATGTTCTTCACGAAGTCCCTGTGGCCGGGCGCGTCGATGATGGTGAAGTAGTACTTCTGGGTGTTGAACCTCTTGTGCGCCACATCGATGGTGAGACCTCTTTCCCGCTCCTCCTTGAGTCCATCCATGACCCACGCGAACTCGAAAGTCGCCTTGCCCTTCTGTTCAGCCTCTTTCTTGTACTTCTCGATCACGTGGGGCTCGATGTGCCCTGTGTCGAGGAGCAGTCGGCCGACAGTGGTCGACTTGCCGTGGTCGACGTGTCCGATGAACACCAAGTTCATGTGTGGTTTCTCTGCCATATCATGGCCTCCATTGCCTTCTTTCCGAGCATGATGCTCTTGGTATATTAGTCTTGCCCATGCGAGTTCGAGGGATGTTGGCTAAGCCATCATCCCGAGTAGTACGACGCGTCGTACGGCTCGGGCTTGAGGCCCTTCCGTCCTCTGATCTGCGGCACGGTCTTCGCGAGCGGTTCCTTGGGCATCGGCTCGAAGCCAGCATTCTCAGTCGACCAGAGAGCCCGGCCGCTCGTGGCGCCCCTTATGGATGCCGCGAACCCGAACATCTCCGATACTGGACACTTCGATGCCAGGATGGTCATCTCGCCCTCCTGTTTCATGTCCTCGATCACGCCGCGCCTCTGCTGGATCTCGCGTATGGCGTCGCCCATGACGTCCTGGGGCACGTTGATGAACACCTTCTGCATCGGCTCGTAGAGCGTCCTGCCAGCCATGCACATCGCGCCGTAGATCGCGGACCTGGCCGCGGGTATGACCTGGGCCGGGCCTCTGTGTATGCTGTCCTCGTGGAGCTTCGCGTCCACGAGTTTGATCTTCATGGCCATGCACTTCTCGTTGCAGAGCGGGCCCCGGTTCATGGCCTCTATGTACGCTTCCTTGACCAGCTCCATCGTCTCGTGCAGGTACTGGATACCTTTGGTCCCGTCGAGGAGCATGTTCGTGCCGTGGAAAGCGGTTATGCCCCTGGCCTCGTCCCTGTCCATGCCGAGTTCCTGGAGCTGCTTCGCGACCGCCTTGGAGTCCTTGACCCTGCCCTCGGTCTCGATCACACCCGACCGCATGGCCTCGACGATCGCCTGTGGCAGCGGCTCGACCTCGACGTAGAACCTGTTGTGCTTGTTCGGGGACTTGCCCTCGAACGGCCCGCCGGAGCCGGTCACGCACTCCCTGAACACGACTATGGGCTGGGAGGTCTTGATCTCGACCTTGTGCTCGTTCACTATCCTGTAGTTGGTGATCTCGAGATGCAGCTCGCCCATGCCGGACATCAGGTGCTCGCCCGTCTCCTGGTTGATCTCAACCTGGATGGAGGGGTCGGCCTTGGCGACAGTGCGCAGGACTTCGACCAGTTTCGGAAGGTCCTTCGTGTGCTTCGCCTCGATGGCGACCGTGACGACTGGGTCGGAGTAGTGGACGATCTTCTCGAACGGCAGCATCGCCGGGTCGCTGGACACGGTCGATCCCGCGATAGCGTCCTTGAGCCCGGATATGGCGACGACATTGCCCGCGTCGATCTCATCGACCGGGATCCTGTCCGCGCCCACCGTAAGAGAGACCATCTGCGCCCTGTTGGGGTTGGGCATGCCTATGATGTGCATCTCCTGGCCCTTGACGACCTTGCCGCTGAACAGCCTGCCGACCGCGACCTCGCCCGCGTGAGGGTCCACGATGATCTTCGTGACCATCATCGCAACCGGCCCCTCAGGGTCGCAGCCGAGCATGCCCTTGCCGAAGTTGGATTCGTGGTCCCCGTGCCATATGATGGGTATCCTGAGCTTCTGGGCGTCCGCGGGGTTGGGCAGGTGCATGATGACCTCCTCGAGCAGCACCTCGTGCAGAGGCGCCCTCTTCGAGAGGGTCTTCTGGTCGCCGTTCTTGCAGTACTCGTATATGTCCTTGAAAGTGATGTTCGTCTTCTTCATGTAGGGCACGCTGATGGCCCAGTTGTTGAACGCCGATCCCAGGATGATGTTACCCGTGGACACGTTGAGGGCCCACTTCTCCTTCAGCTCCGGGGGCAACAGATTCTGGACCTTCAGGTGGACCTCGTTCATTATGGCCGCGAGGCGCTCCTGCATCTGCTCCGGGGTGACCTTGAGCTCGTTGATGAGCCTGTCGACCTTGTTGATGAACAGTATTGGGTGGACGCGCTCCTTGATGGCCTGCCTGATGACCGTCTCAGTCTGTGGCATGACGCCCTCGACCGCGCACACGAGTATGATGACGCCATCGATGGCCCTCATGGCCCTCGTCACGTCACCTCCGAAGTCCACGTGCCCGGGTGTGTCGATGAGGTTGATGAGGTATTCCTGACCCTTGTAATCGTAGACCATCGACGCGCTCGCGGCATTGATGGTGATCCCCCTAGCCTGCTCCTGCTCGTCGAAGTCCAGCAGGAGCTGCTTGCCAGCGAGGTCCTCGGACATCATACCGGAGCCCGCGATGAGGTTGTCTGAGAGCGTCGTCTTGCCGTGGTCGATGTGCGCAGCCGTGCCGATGTTGCGTATGAATTTGGTCTGCCTCATCAGGGCCTGCGCCTTCTTGATGTTGTCTTCTTTCCTTCCCATATAATCACCATGGGTCTGGCTCTATTCGGAAGCGATAAGGTATCGCCGAACAGCAAATCATGGAAGTGGTTTGCGAAAGTAATCAGCGCGCCGAGGCCGCGACCCTCTCGATCTCTTCCTTCTTGGCGATAGAGCTCGAGTTGATGTCATTCTTGGCCGCCGCGATCAGCTCGTCCGCGAGGCACTCGCCTATCGGCTTCTTGCTCTTGTGGGACGACTCCAGCGTCGCCCGGCACAGGTGCCTGAGCGCGAGGTCGACCCTCCTTGCGGGGGCGACGTCGACCGCCTTCGGGACCGAGATGCCACCGTACTGAAGTCTGGTGACCTCCTCCCTGGGGGCCGCGTTCTGGAGCGCGTCGACGACCACCTGGAGCGGGTTCTGCTTTGTCTTCGCCGATATGATGCCGAACGCGTCCTCGACCGCCTTGTAGGACTTCATCTTCTTGCCGGTGAAGTCCTCGGTGCGCATCATGTTGTTGATGAGCCTCTCGACGATGCTCATCTTGGCCTTGCCGAAGGCCTTGCTCGTGTGCCTCCCGCCCGTGTGCGGCACGGACACGGGTGTCACATCGATGTATCTGGCCATGCCAGCGTCCCTCAGCGTCACTCCGGATACGTCGAACTTCCCGAACATGAGCACGTTACCGACCGCGGGGAGGCTGTCCTCCTCGACGGGTTCCGGGAGTGCCGCGTGCTCGGGTGCCTGCCTCTTCGGCCCTTCCTGGGAAAGCGGTGCAGCAGCTGCCTCAGGGGTCTTTGCAGGCTCAGGGGCGGGGGTTTCCTGTACTGGTGTCTTCTCCTCTTCCAACATAATCACCTCACAGGCTTTTCCTTCCTGCCCCGGACGAGTTCGTCCAGAGAGACGTTGTTGACCTGGATGACCTTGAATCTGACACCAGGGATGTCGCCGTACGACCGACCCATCCTGCCACCGATGCCCTCGACCAGGACCTCATCGTGCTCGTCGATGAAGTTGATGGCGCCGTCGCCGACCGCGAACGCGGTGATCTGACGGCCGTTCTTGATGAGCTGGATCTTGACGCACTTCCTGATCGCCGAGTTGGGCTGCTTCGCCTCGATGCCCACTTTCTCAAGGACGACCCCTCTCGCCTGGGCCGAGCCCTCGAGTGGGTCTGATTTCTCCTTGAGCTCCAGCGCTCTGCGCTTGTAGTACCGGTCGCTCCACCGGAACTTCTGCCTGTCTCCTTTGAGCTTCCTGGCTGTATACAGTCCTCTCGGCACCAATTTCACCTTTTTGACGAAGGTAAGCCCTACAAAACCGTCTTCCTATTAAAACTTGCGGTTATACCTGTGGCCAGGCCAGCATGTCGCAAACGCCCTCAGAGCCTCGTTCCGCAATGCTTGCAGTATCTCGAATCGGGCTCGGCGGAAGCCCTGCAATTCGGGCACTGCGACACAGCCTCTGAAGTCGGTGCAGGGGCGGGCGTAGATAGTGGTTGCTGGCCCTGGGCCCACGCTGGCACCGGGGACGGCCCTGCGGGAGGCTGAAAGTTCGACGAATATGATGACATATATGTCCAGAAGTCGGACAGCATCCTGTTGGCGTCGTTCTCATATTCGAAGTATGAGACCGCTCCGACAGCGACGGCGACTGGGAGCACCAGTATCGCGCCCACGGCACCAACCACGGCCCCTTCGTCGGTGAGCTCGGCGGAGAAATCGACCTCGACGCCCACGCCCTGACCCATCTCGAAGCAGACGACGGACATCCGCTGCCTGAGACCCAGTTTCGAATAGTACTGGGCGCCTGTGAGCGCATAGGCCGACGTGAAGTTGATCCCGAACTGCCTGGAGCGCCAATACCACGCAGCGCCCTGGGTGGCCTGCTCCTTGGTCATCCCCGCGAGGACCTTGTGCTCATGCTTCGTGAAGAGGTTCTTTATCATCGTCTCCTCCCAGCATTGACCACAGGCCGGACTCGATATTATGAGTTTATCCCGTATGATACAGTGTACTATGACCGGCCCCTGGACTCACCCTTCACCAAGGCAGCGGACACGATGTGGGCGATCCGGACAGGTTCTGGGACCGCGCCCCTCACGGTCGTCGCCTTCACAAGCTGGACGAACTCGTCCCAGTCCATCCCGACCACGGATGCCTGGAGGGGCTTATGACCCGTATCCAGAGGCCTCAGTGGCACGCGCTGCACGAGCGACAGACGCCTCGCCCAATCATCGAAGTGCTTCCTCAGCGCCGCCTCGATCTCCGCCATGTCCGGCTCGTCCCTGGTCACGGTCGCGACGGGAATACCCGTGCGCTCGTGGAACGACCCCACGTCTATGATGTTGAATCCCGCGAGCGCGATGCCGTCCACCAAGACCAACTTGACCTGCTCCCTGTATCGAGAGCGCATGACCATCTCGACGAGACGGTCCGTGGAGTCGCACCCGTCGACCTCGACATCGGTCCTCATGACGGCCTCGAGGTAGCTGGGGATGCGTACCAGCGCTCCAACGACCAGCGACCTCCGGTCGCCGAACTCGAACGGAGAATCGTCTATGCCCAGAACCCTTACTTGGCCCTTCATCGCATCTCACGCCAGCGGCAGGGCGCCCGTGATCGGGTCTATGTGCGACTGGGGCGCGGGGCCGATGCCCAGGCATGTGGTCGTGTTCGGAGGCAACTCCGTCAGGCCGGCATCCGTGATCAGCTCGTTCGGGATGCCCGCCCTCGAAGCCCTGTCCTTGAGCGCGATGAGATCCTCCAGGCACTTCGCCCTGACGACGACCTTCCTCTGGCCCTCCCGGTACCACGACGAGAACCACTCGGTCTTCCGGGCCTTCGCCTGGATGGCGCACGATACGGCCGCGTGGGCCACCTGGACCGCGAGCTTGCCTCCGGACATCTTCAGGTCCTCCCTGACGACGACGACGAGCTTGTACTCCATCTCGCCTTTCCTCACGGACATCTCAGCGCTCCTCCTCCAGACGCGCCAGCAGGCCATTCACCTGCTCGACGCGCGCCCTAGCCTGCTCAATCCTCCTGCGGTAGTACAGCTGCTTGTTAGGATTTGAAGTCGACGAGCGGGCTGCGAACTTGTCGATGTCCCTGAGTAGCTGGTCCCGCTCGACCAGGAACCTCTCGGCCTCCCTGCCCTTCGCGACTGGCATGAGCTTCATGCCCGCGACCTTCCTCGGTGGCGGGTCCCTGTACAGCTTCGGATGGAGAAGGCCCATCCACGGATACGCTCCCAAGAACCATCCGCCAAGGAAGAAGAGCCCCGTTATCGACAGTAGCGAGACCCACAGCGGACCTGCGGACACATACCCTTGTTCGTCGGTGCTGATGGCATTGAGGGCGAACCCGACGAATATCGCTATGACGATGCTCAGACCCATGCCCAGCGCGACTCTGTACACGACATCATACTCGGGGTCGAGTTCACCCTTGCGCGGGAACAAGAGGCACACGAGCGTGTACCCTGGCAAGAAGAACACGATCGCCAGCCCGGCCAATACCTGGAGGAGACTCATCCCAATGCTCCGGGCGAGCAGAAGGCGGACCGGGCTTAATGACTTTTTGCACGGGACGGGCTGAAACCATAATTAACCACCAGGCGTTACATCATGCTGCATGTTCGAACTGAAGGAACGGGACGGCCTGGCCAGGATATGCGAGCTCCGGACCAGGCACGGCAGTGTCACCACGCCGGCCCTCCTGCCCGTAGTCAACCCGAACCAGCTCACGATCACTCCGAGGGTGATGAGGGAGCGGTTCAAGGTCCAGATACTGATCACTAACTCGTACATCATCAAGACCGACGAGGC
>DUKU01000181.1:6056-6302 GCA_013329135.1 Thermoplasmata archaeon | reverse complement strand
AGTCCGTTCCAGGGCGATCCTCGTCCTGATCATGTTCCAGATCCTCATCCAGGTCTCCGTCTACGTCATGGCGGTCTTCAGGGGGATCTACATGGACGAGAACCTCGGTTTCGACTACTTCCAGATCGGCCTCTTCTACGCGTCGTTCTCGATCGTGGGGGCATTCGTGGTCAGGGAGGCCAGTAGGTTTGAGATCTACGCGGGCGAGAAGAAGTCCCTCATGGTGATGTACATAGCCATGTTCGT
>DUKU01000181.1:0-5906 GCA_013329135.1 Thermoplasmata archaeon | reverse complement strand
ATCTACGCCGTCGCGGACCTCCAGTCGCCGATAGTCGGGGGCTACATCCACAGGCGCGTCGACTCTGCCCACAGGTCCACTGTGGCGGCGATCTCCAGCGTCATGTTCACGGCGATACTGGTGACAGTGGAGGTCTCGGCCGGATTCGTCGCGGAGGTTTGGAGCATCGAGGGGAGCCTGCTCCTGATAGCCTTGGGCAGCCTGCCGATCGCGTTCCTGTTGCTCACATCGTGGGGAAGGATCGTGGACGCCGAGTACGCCGCTACCAAGAAGAAGACTCGGACCCTCAAGGAGCCCTAGGGAAACAGATCCGGCCCCGTATCCGGGGCCGTGATACAGAAAAAGGGGGGGAGGATAACTAGTGATGGGAAGGGCACATTTCCTAATAAATGTTATCATTATCGATACCGATAATGCAGTTCGTAAAACCCCATGCCCTTCCGTGCGTGGAACGTCGGTCCGGCGGCTCACCGACCGAGTCTCTTCTCCGTGTCAGCGACGATGAGCCGGGTCTTGATGACGCTGTCGGGATTGAGTGATATGCTGTCGATGCCGCACTCGACGAGGAACTCGGCGAACTCAGGGAAGTCCGACGGGGCCTGGCCGCATATCCCGATCTTCTTGCCCTTCGCCTTCACCGTCTTGATCACGCTCGCGATCATCCGCTTGACGGCAGGGCTCCGCTCATCGTAAAGCTGAGACACGAGCTCCGAGTCCCTGTCCAGGCCGAGCATCAGCTGCGTGAGGTCGTTCGACCCTATCGAGAACCCGTCGAACACCTCTGCGAACTCGTCTGCGAGGACCACGTTGCTCGGTATCTCGCACATGACATAGACCTCGAGGCCGTCCTTGCCCTGCTCGAGCCCGAACTCAGCCATCGTCTTGATGACCTTGCGTCCCTCGTCAGGGGTCCTGCAGAACGGCACCATGACCTTGATGTTCTTGAGGCCCTTCTGCTCCCTTACCTGCTTCAGCGCCTGACACTCGAGCCCGAAGGCGGGTTTGAACTTGGGGTCGTAGTATCGTGACGCGCCGCGCCAGCCGATCATCGGGTTGGACTCCGTCGGCTCGTAGAGCCAGCCCCCGAGCAGGCTCGCATACTCGTTCGTCTTGAAGTCCGAGAGCCTGACTATGACGTCCCTGGGGTGGAAGGTGGCGGCGATCTTTCCAATGCCCCACGCGAGCTTCTCGCGGTAGTAATCCTCCTTCTTCTCGTAGCCGTAGGTCCGCTCGTCGATGTCGTCTACGAGCTTCGCTATCCTCGGGTCCTCGGCCGCCCTGGCCTTCAGCTTGTCGAACTCGAACAGCGCGAGCGGATGGATGCCCACGTGAGATGCGATGATGAACTCGAGCCTCGCGAGTCCGACGCCATCGCACGGTATCTGGCCCTGGTTGAACACGTGCTCGGGCACGCCCACGTTCATCATGATCTTGGTCTTCGTCTTCGGCATCGACTCGAGGTTGGTCCTGTCGATCCTGAACTTGAGCTCCCCGTCGTACACACGACCCTCTCCTTCCGACGTGTCAACCGTCACCGACTGGCCGTCCCTGAGCACGCGCGTGCCGTTGCCCGTGCCTATGATGCACGGAATCCCCAGCTCCCTGGAGACGATGGCCGCGTGGCAGGTCCTGCCCCCTCGATCAGTGACGATGGCCGAGGCGGTCCTCATGATCGGCTCCCAGTCAGGGTCGGTCTTGTCCGTCACGAGAACCTCGCCCTTTCTGAAGTCCGATATCTCGAATGCGCTCTCCAGCACATTGACCTTGCCCTTGCCGATCTTCGATCCCACAGGGTCGCCCTTCGCGAGCACGGCGCTGTGTTGCTCCAGCACGTATGTCTCGAGGACGTTCGCCTTCTTGACGGCGTGGACCGTCTCCGGCCTCGCCTGGACGATGTACAGCTCCTTCGTGAGGCCGTCCTTCGCCCATTCGATGTCCATGGGCTTCTTGTAGTGGTTCTCTATGATGCACGCCCACTCAGCTAGCTGGATGGTCTCCGCGTCACTGAGGACATATCTCTGCCTGTCAGCCTCAGACACCTCGGCGTCGGCCATGCCGCCCTTGGGCGCGTACACGAGCTTGTGCTGCTTGCTGCCTAACTTCTTCTCGATGATAGGGTCCTTGAACTTGCCCAGAGAGGGCTTGAAGACGTAGAACTGGTCCGGGTTCACCGCGCCCTGGACGATCATCTCGCCAAGGCCCCACGAGCCGGTGATGTAGACAACATTGGCGAACCCGCTCTCCGTGTCGAGTGTGAACATGACCCCGGAGCATGCGAGGTCGCTCCTGACCATCCTCTGCACGCCCACAGACAGGGCGTTGTCGAGCTGGCTGAACCCTTTGTGTGCCCTATACGCGATGGCCCGGTCCGTGAAAAGGCTCGCAAAGCACTGCTTGATGGCCCTGAGCACGTTGGTCTCGCCACGCACGTTGAGTATCGTCTCATGCTGGCCCGCGAAGGACGCGCCGTCGAGGTCCTCGGATGTCGCGCTGGATCGTATCGCAACGCTCGGGTTCTCGATCCCGAGCCTCCTCCCGAGTTCCCAGTAGCCATACTCTATCTCGCGCCTGATCTCGTCCGAGAATTCAGCCTCGAGGAATGCCTTGCGGACGGCCTTGCCCCTGGGACTGACATCCGAGGGATTGTCCGGGTCCATGCCGTCCAGGATGTTCTTGACCTTGTCCTCCAAACTCGCCGCGGCGACGAACTCCCTGAACGCCTTGGTCGTGATCGCGAAGCCCTCGGGGACTCTGATGCCATTGCTAGTCAGGTGCCTCAGCATCTCGCCTAGGGATGCGTTCTTGCCGCCGACCTTGTCGATGTCCTTGAGACCTATCTGGTCGAACCATAGCAGAAGCTCGTTGTTGCGTTTCCCTGTGCTATTGGCCCCCTTTGGCATTATTCGCCCCGCCCGAAGCAGATTCCCGCTAGATACTCGTTCTCCGCGTTCTGCCCGCACAGATGCAGGCGCACTCATGCAGTCCCAGCCATGCGCCCGATACAAACTCGATGGGCACCAGGAATGCCATCCGGCTGACTGCAGTACTGGGATAAATGTCGCCGGGTTAATAACATTTCCTCGATACGCTGTCAGACTGGAAGTGACTGGACGAAACTCGGATGCGTGCGCATGTCTCACGTCCATAACTGTGCAGTCGGCCGGGCCATCCAACCCGGGCAAAGGAGTTATGCAACCTCTGCGTTCACAAGTATCGATCGTGCTTGAAGGTCGCGATGCTGACATACAGCACAAGGGCCAGGGGCGGGGTCGCGCACGCCCTCAAGCTCGCCGAGAGGCTCAAGCGAAGGGGCATCGATGTGACCCTGTACTCGTTGGCCAGGAGTGACGACGAGGCCGCTGCGAGAGGGTACTTCAGACCGGTGGACGTGCCGTTCCAGGTTTTCAGGTATGAGTGGCATCCAGATGTGATGGTCCGCCTGGAGCGAATGGTACATACGTATGCGCGAGGACTTCCCACTGACGCAGACGTGTATCACTCTCAGGACTGCGTCGGAAGCACTGCGCTCGCGCTCATCAAGGATTCTGGCAAGATCTCAGCGCCCGTGTTCAGGACAGTGCACCATGTGGACGATTTCGCGGAGCCAGGACTCTTCGAGTTCGAGAAGCGCGCGGTGGCGCACGCAGACCACAGGTTCGTCGTGTCCGAATACTGGAAGCACATGCTGGCGGAGGAACACGGCTACGACTCCGTCGTGACGTACAACGGCCTTGACTCGGAGGAGTTCTCGAACCTGCCGCCCAGGAGGTCCGAGCACCCCACGGTCCTCTTCATCGGAGGACTCGAGGCGAGGAAGGGGTTGGAGTATCTCATACTGGCGATGACGTCCGTTGTCAGGAACTACTCAGAGGCGAGGCTCATCGCTGTCGCCAAGACCGGCTTCCGAGGGATCGATGAGCCAGGTTGGTTCAGGATACTCGCCGAGAGAGCGGGAGTCACTGACCATCTAACCCTCCTGGAATCCGTGAGCAATGACGAACTCGCGCAGCTCTACGCGGACTGCGACATTCTTGTCCTTCCCTCCAGGAACGAAGGCTGGGGACTCTCGCTCATGGAGGCGATGGCTTGCTCGAAGCCCGTCGTCGCGACGAGGGTCGGAGGCGTTCCGGAACTCGTCACTGACGGCGTCGAGGGGCTGCTCGTGGACCCGGGCGACGTGCCTGGCCTGAGCGCGGCGATATGCAGGCTCCTGGGAGATGGTGACGAGAGGGACCGCATGGGCAACGCTGGAAAAGAGCGTGTCAAAGCGTTCTCATGGGACGTGGCCGCCGACACGGTCCTGCGCGAGTACGAGCGCGCGCTTCAGTCCGAGTGACCGAACCCATTCATGAAATGAACCATGAACTTCTCCGCCTCGGCCAGACCGGCGACGGTCTTGTTCCCTTCCACGACCATGTACTCGTTGGGACTGTGGGCGAGGTCGCTGTGGCCGATCCCGCTCATCGTGAACGGAAGACCCAACATCTTGTTGAAGACATAGAATGGCACGGCGCCCCCACTGGTCGGCCAGATGTCCGGGTCCTGTCCGAACGCCTTGTACGAGGCCAGCATCGACTGCACCACGGGCTCTTTGACGCTCGCCCGGCAACAGTCGTACCCTGTGTCTATCTCCTTCATCTCGATGTCCTCGTAGCCGTGGCTGTCCAGGTGCTTCCTCACCAGCGGCATCATCTCATCCTTCTCCTGGTCGGGTACGAGGCGTATGTCTATCTTGCAGGTCACCTCATGCGGCAGCACGGTCTTCGAACCCTTCTCCGTGTACCCGCCCCATATGCCGTCGATGTTCAGGGTCGTGCCGTACACGAACCGCTTGACCAGAGCCTCCGGGTCGTCCTCCGGGAGGATGAACCGCTTCACCTTCATCGCGTCCTTGAACGCCTTCGCGTCGAACCGCTTCGCCAACTCCCTGATCAGTTCCCTGTCCTCAGCCATGGGGGGAGCGATCTTGTCCTTGAAACCTTCGACGAGTATGTCGTTCCCATTGTCATCCGTCATCGTCTTGAGTGCGTCGATGAGCCTCCAGACGGGGCTGTCGACCCAGGCCTTGTGACTGCTGTGAATGGCGAACTCCTGTGGTCCCCTGCCCCACGCCTTGCCAGAGGCTTTCAGTTCGAAGTAGACGACACCTTTCACCCCGAGATACAGGTTCGCCTTGCCGTCGGAGTCCTGCCCGAAGAACGGGAAGTAGCAGGCGTCCGCCTTCGACAGGCGCTTCTTGTCCTTCTTCACGTACAGTGGGAGGTTCGGGCTCCCGAGCTCCTCCTCACCTTCGGCGACCAGTACCAGGTTCACAGGCGGCCTGCCGATGCTCTTGTTGCATGCCTCGACCGAGTTCAGGAACGCAGCGAGTGGGCCCTTCGTGTTGTCCGTGCCCCTGTTCACGATCGCCTTGACCTTGCCTGCGGGCAGCCGCTTCTCCACGACCCTGGCCTCCATCGGGGGATGTTTCCAGCCTGGCTCGTTGAACGGCATCGTGTCGTACATGAAGTACCCGAGGAGTGTCTTGTCCGAGTCCCCCTTGCACTCGCCGTACACGACCGGGTTGCCCTTCGTCTGGACGACCTCGACCTTCTCGCATCCGACCTCCTCGTACAGCTTCGCCACGAGTTCCGCGCACTCATCGATTCCTATGTCCTGCTGGCTTGAGCTCGGCTGCCTCAGCAGCCGGCGAGTGCGCGAGATGTGTCGGGCTATGTCCTTGTCTATCCGGGCGTAGGCGTCCTTGAGGTCGGGTTCGGTCCTCATGTTATCGTCTCGCGTCATCGTCCGCGCGCCCTAAAGAGTTTACTTGCGACGAACAAAGGCAAGAAATAGGTGCAAAGCATCGAGGGACTCGATGGCATTCGAGTTCCTCATAGTCTTCATTCCCATGTTCATAGTCATAG
>DUKU01000088.1 GCA_013329135.1 Thermoplasmata archaeon | reverse complement strand
CCTGAGGCGCACGAGCAGCTGACGAGTCTGTCCTTGTTGCCCGCTATAATCTCGGTGTTGGTCCCTATGTCGATCATCATGCCGATCTGCCTGTCCCTGTACAGTCCGCTCGAGACGAGGTCCGCGATCGCGTCCGCTCCGACGAACCCTGCCACATTAGGCAGGGATGACACCTTGCCGAAGGGATAGATGTCCACACCCATCTGGCCAGCGTCGTACACGAGTGATGTACGCACGGCAGGTGCGTACGGGGCCGACGCGAGATGCTTCGCCGGTATCCCGAAGAAGATGTGGTGCATCGCCGTGTTGCCAACGACCATCGCCTCTAGGATGTTCTCCTGCGGGACACCGGAGGAGGACGACAGCTTCGATATGAGCGAGTTCAGGCCGTCGAGTATCACCTTCTGGAGCCGCTCGTTCCCGTCCGGCGTCTTGGTTGTGAATGTGATCCTTGACATCACGTCCTCGCCGAACGGTATCTGCGGGTTCGGCATGCTCTCGGTCGCGAGGACGTCCCCCGACGCGAGGTCTATGAGATAGGCCACGACCTGTGTCGTGCCGATATCGACTGCGACCCCGTACAGCTCCCCTGTCGTGTCTCCTGGGTCGACCCTGACGACCTCCTTCCCTCTGAAGAGTGTCGCGGTCACGAGCCACGAGCCATCCCTGAGCGCGCCAGGGAGTGTCCTGTGGGCGCCAGGCGACATCATGGATGACGCCCTCGCACCCTTCCGGAGAACGTCCAGGAACCTGTCGTCGTCCGCGCGCACATCCGCGAGCGTGGCCGGGGGCAGTTCGATGACCGCCTTGGTCATCGCGGGCCTCAGCTTCGTCGCGCGCTCCTCGCCTGCGGCTAGTAATCTGTGATGCCCTCTCCTGCTCTCCTCCGGGACCTCTACCACGACGTCCCCCTCGGAGACGATCTTCGCCTGACACGCGAGCCTGGTTCCCGCATGGACCGACTTGTCGCCCAGGATCTCGACCTCGCTCCTGTTCAGCGGAGTCAGGTTGGCCGCGCCTGACCTGATTACGACCTTGCACTTCCCGCACTTGCCCGCGGAGCCGCATATCGATTCGATCGCCACGCCCGAATCCCTCGCGAGCTCGAGCAGGGTCTTCCCCTGCTCTGGCGATGTCTTCCTCCCGAGCGGCTGGAAGTGCACGTTCGCATCGGTCATTTTGCTCCCTGTGGGTGGATGACCCACGGCGATATAGTTTCTCCGCAGTCCAGGGTGCCAGACATCATCCGAATGGCCACCGCCTCCGGCGGCAGACGAGGTCAGTAAGTCTTTTATAGGACGACCCGTTAATCACCTTGCTCTTTTCGTAAAGGAGCCGATGAATGATGAAGGTGCGTAAGCACCCGAAGGAGGTATTGAATTGGCGAAGCCAGTTTATGTGAAGTTCGAGACTCCGAAGGAGCTCTCAGACAAGGCGTATGAGATCGTCGAGCTCGCCCGGGACGGCGGCAAGCTCAGGAGAGGCACGAACGAGGTCACGAAGCTCGTGGAGCGTGGAGAGGCCCAGATGGTCGTCATGGCCGAGGACGTCTCCCCACCCGAGATTCTCATGCACATGCCAGCGCTGTGCGACGAGAAGAACGTGCCCTACGCATTCGTGCCGAGCAAGGCCGAGCTCGGGAACGCATGCGGCCTCGAGAAGCCGACCGCGGCCGTGGCGGTCCTCGACGCATCCAAGGGAAAGCCCGCTCTGGACGAGCTCTCAGAGAAGCTGAAGGCTCTGAAGAAGTAGGTGGCCTAGATGGCTGACAACGACAGCATCCCGGCAACGGTTGTAGAGGTCGTCGGCAGGACCGGCATGACGGGCGAGGCGACCCAGGTGAAGGTGCGGGTCCTTGACGGAAGGGACAAGGGCAGGATCATCACCAGGAACGCCATGGGTCCGATCAGGGTCGGCGATGTGCTGATGCTCAAGGAAACATCGAGGGAGGCGAAGAAGCTCGGCGTGCGCTGAGCTTCACGTCTCGACAGGGTGATGTTGCATGGTTGAGCGAAGGGTCTGCACGTTCTGTGGCGTCGAGATCGAGCCAGGGACTGGCAGGATGTACGTCAGGAAGGACGGGGTCGCCTACAACTTCTGTTCGTCGAAGTGCTTCAAGAACCTCGTGCAGCTTGGGAGGGTCCCGCGCAGGGTTGCCTGGACCAGGTACTACGAGAGGGAGAAGCAGTTGAGGCTCAAGTCCGCGCCGGCCGAGGCGTCCGCTAAGACGCGCAAGGTGAAGAAGGCCAAGGCCGAGAAGGACGAGAAGCCCGAGGTAGTCGAGGCCGAGTCGAATGCGGAAACACCCTCCGAGGAGAAGTCCGAGGAGCCGAAGGTGGAGAAGCCCGCCCCGAAGAAGGCCAAGGCCGCGAAGAAGGGCGAGGGGGCCTAGCCGTGATTGAGAAGACCTTCGTGATGGTCAAGCCCGACGGTGTCCAGAGGGGACTCGTGGGCAGGATCGTGCAGAGGTTCGAGGACCGAGGCGTCAAGCTCGTCGCGATGAAGATGATGAGGATACCGCGTGAGCTGGCGGAGAGGCACTACGAGGAGCACAAGGGCAAGGGATTCTACGAGCCCCTGCTCTCCTACATGACCTCGGGCCCGGTCGTATGCATGGTCCTTGAAGGCGAGAACTGTGTCGCGGCCGCCAGGGCCATGATGGGCAAGACCAACCCACAGGACGCAGCGCCAGGGACCATCAGAGGGGACTTCTCCCAGGTCACCGGAAGGAACATCGTCCACGGCTCTGACTCCCCCGAGAGCGCCAAGAGGGAGATCAAGCTGTTCTTCAACGACTACGAGATACAGAAGTACGACCAGGCCGACGAGGTCTGGATATTCGAGAAGTGAAACCCATCCCAAACCACTTTGAGATTTCTATCTCAATGGCTACTCGTCCAGCGCAGGCCGGCATAAGTTGATATATTGTCCGGGGTTCTTGCGAGTCCGTGGCGATCCGGCAACCGATAGTCTCAGTCATGGGCCATGTCGACCATGGCAAGTCCACGATCCTGGACAAGATCAGGGGGACCAAGGTCGTCTCCCGCGAGGCCGGCGGGATCACGCAGCACATAGGCGCTACGGACGTCCCCATCGAGACGATTTACGAGCTGTGCAGGCCGCTCATTGGCGACAGGAAGTTCCTGGTGCCGGGCCTTCTCTTCATCGACACGCCCGGACACTACTCGTTCGCGACACTGAGGACCAGGGGCGGCGCGCTCGCGGACCTGGCGGTGCTGGTTATCGATGTCAACGAGGGCATCAAGCCTCAGACGATTGAATCAATCAACATCCTTCGCAAGTTCAGGACGCCGTTCGTCATAGCCGCGAACAAGGTCGACAGGCTCATGGGATGGCGGGTGCACGAGGGCTCCATCATCGCGAAGTCCCTCGAGGCGCAGGACCCGAGGGTCGTCGCCGAGCTCGATGAGAGGATATACGCCATCGCCGGCGCCGTGTTCGACAGGACCGGGTTCAGCGCGGACAGGTTCGACAAGATATCCGATTTCACGAAGTCCAT
>DUKU01000053.1:3916-14599 GCA_013329135.1 Thermoplasmata archaeon | reverse complement strand
ACCCCGAAGTCCACACCGAGTAGCTCAGATATCTTGCAGGCGAACGGGACCCCGTTTATGGACACGCCCATGACCACATCGGCCAGTTGCTCCCTCTTCGAGAGTTCCTCGAGCGCGATGTCCGACATGAGTTCGGACATCAGACCGATGCGGTATCCTGAAACACCGATCGACCTCCAACCGATCTTCACGTCTGATGGGGGGAGACCCTCCGCCCCGTATTCTATCAGGTAATTGACAGTGTCAATCGAAAGGTGTAACTCGTCTGCTATCTCCCTGACGCTCAAGCCCTTCTTTCTGAGGACCTTGGCGTTGGCTGCCAGCTCCTTCACATCTACCATCTTATCACAGCCCTGAAGAGTAACATGTTACGATATTAACCTTTCTCAAGGCCACCTGGCTCCAGCGCCTCGACCATGGCAGCCATTGCTCGGTTCAGAGGGATGTGGACCCTGTGGTGAGAGCCTATCTTGCACATCATGCCGTTCATCTGTGCAATCTCCGTCCTGCGACCGAGCTCGACGTCCCTGAGCATGCTCGATCTATTCTCCGCCGTGTCCTCAGCGACTGTCCTGACGCGATCCATCATCCTCTCCTCGGGCAGGACCACACCAGCTGCCTTCGCGACCGCGACGCACTCGTCGCACAGCTCTGACATCAGGCGCGAGATGGTCTCACTCTCAAGAAGCTTCCCGTTCGGCACCCGAAGGATGGCAGTAAGTGGGTTGATGCAGGCATTCACTATCGCCTTCGCCCATATCTCAGCCACGATATTCAGTCCCACATCCACGATGAGTCCGCAGGCCGAGAGCGCTTCGGCCAGCCTCTTGGCCCCGAGTGCATCCATGTCTGAGCCGATGACCGTCCGTCCCAGGCCTGATATCCTCACGTTTCCAGGGGACAGGAGCGAGGCACCCATCGTGGTAGTCCCGCCGAAGGCTCTGGAACCCTTCCACGCGCGGATCAACTCCAGGTTGCCGAGGCCATTCTGGAGGGTCAGGACCGGGGTGTCGTCCCATGGCAGGCGCGCCAGGGCGTCGACCACAGACTTGGTGTGATATGCCTTCGTGGTCAGTATCATCAGGTCGGGGGCCTCAAGATCCTCGGCCGTTTCACGTGTCTCGACGTTCAGAGTCGCCTCGACTTCCCCAGTGAGATGCAGGCCGTTGCGATTCACGGCGTCCATGTTCTCCTTGCGGCCCACGAGGACGATCTCGTGCCTCTGTGCCAAGATACCGCCCATGGCGCATCCGAGAGAACCAGCGCCGAACACCAGTATGCGCATCAGGGAACGATGACCGCGAAGCGGCTATTTGTGGCTTGTTCCTCGACTCGCTCGCTCAGCGATGATATGGGCGGCCCTCGTTGGCTCAGGGATGCGGTGTTTGGAGAACCTACTCACAACATCGAGCGTCTGCCTCTGTCCGATACCGTCGCCAATGGAGACATACACGGGTCTTGACCTTCCCGCACCGACGATCTCGAAGCCGACAATCCTGCCGTGGAGCGATATCTGCGCGACACCTCCACCTCGCATCCTACCTCGTTTCCCACAGAGCAGGCTCTTCGCCACACCGATGGTCGGCATTTTGAAGGCCACGCCTGCGTGCGTGGCAATCCCCATGCCCTCAGGATGGAGGGTGCCGTTCCCATCGTACATCAGGACAGTCTTCTTGGGGAGGTCCTTCAACAACGGCAGCACGAGGGGAAGCTCCCTGAACGCGAGATATGTAGGAACGTATGGGAACACCGCGTCGCCCTCGTGGATCACATGATCGGTCATCTCACCGGATCCGTAATCGAACAGTGCGGCGACCGCAAAGGCGTGCTCGCCCCTGTATGCGACATCCACACCGGCCACATAATCGATGTCGATCTCGCCCTTGGGGACTTTGGCAAGACGTCGGAGCCCTTTCTGACGCGCCCTCAGTCCCTTAAGCGGACGGTCCGATACGAAATCCGTGAACAACAGTTCGTCGAGGTCCACGACCTTCCCATCCTCCACCCGCACGCCCTCGGATTCCAGCAGGGCACCCTTCTTCTGCGGCCCACCTCCAGTATAACCACCCAACCTGCCGTCGGACTGCACGACACGCCTGCAAGGCACTCGGACGATGTCGTCGTTCCTGCTCATCGCGAGTCCGACGAACCTGCTGGCGACCACGTCACCCAATGCGCGCGCGACCTCGCCATATGTCGTCACGCGCCCTATCGGCACCTGGGAGACCACATCATACGTAGCCTTCCAGAGGTCAGGAATGCCCTCAAGGCGGGAAGAGCGCATCAACCATCCAACTCCCCTGTAAGATTTAAATCCCTGCGTCGACAAGTGTACTGGCATGGGTTCAGGCACCCTTGGCAGATACTATTCCGTACTGGGCGGCGAAGCGAGGGCCAGATACCTCTCCACGAAAGAGGCGAAGGTGGCCGTTGACATATCAGCACCCACGGAGGAGCTATGGGAAGCTCACGCGAACGCCCTCAGAGTCGAATCCGAGGACGGAGCAGTGGATATGCTCGAGTTGAAGACCGAGCTTGCCAGAAGACTCCACTCCAAATGCGAGATCTGCGAGAGGAGGTGCAGGGCAAGGAGGAGCGAAGGGGAAGCGGGCCATTGTGGCGTTCTGGAGGCGCGAGTCACCAGCGAGTTCCTGCACACGGGGGAAGAACCTGATCTCGTTCCGTCATACACGGTCTTCTTCGCGGGATGCACCTTCGAGTGCGTCTACTGCCAGAACTGGGAAATAAGCACGCGCCCCAGGTCGGGGGTGGTCATACCGCCACTGGAGATGGCGCAGATGATCGAGAGAAGGGCGGGGGCGTCAGGCGGCAGCGGGCTCCGCCGAGACCGCTCCACAGGTGCGAGGAATGTGAACTGGGTCGGCGGAGACCCCTCCTCGAACCTCTTGTACATCTTGCAGACCCTGCGAGAATGTCGAGCGAACATACCGCAGGTCTGGAACTCCAACATGTACCTCAGCGAAGAGTCCATGACATTGCTGGAAGGAGTCGTCGACGTGTACCTCACCGACTTCAAGTATGGCAACGACGCCTGCGCATCGAGCCTGTCCAACGCCCCCGACTACTTGCGCATCGTGGCCAGGAACCACCTCCTGGGGAGGGCTCATGCAGAGATGATGATCAGACATCTGGTCTTGCCAGGGCACGTCGAATGCTGCACGAGACCGGTTCTCACGTGGATAGCTTCGAATCTGAAGGATGTCAAGGTCAATGTGATGGCACAGTACAGGCCCGAGCACATGGCACGAGCTCATCCCGACATATCGCGCAGGTTGCGGGCGTCCGAGTATGAGGATGCGATCGGGATAGCGGAAGACCTCGGACTGGAGCTGGCTGACTGAGTGATGGATGGCACAGCACCTCGAATGACTTAAGTACAGTCATCATAATCCAGTCGCGTGGATGCACAGGAAGCGGTCACGGTCCTGCAGCTGGTGTCATCAGCGACAGTGCTGTGTTACGCATCGCTTCTCGACTGGAGAACAAGGAGGGTCGGGAACGTATTCTGGATGGTCCTGTCGGCCGCTGCGATTGCCCTGCTCGTCGCGCGCGTGATCGTGGATGAGGCGCCCCTGGAATATCTGCTCGTGCTCGTCCCCGTCCTCGTTGTGCTTGCGGACGTCTATGGTCCGTCGGGAGAGTCTGGGGCACTGTCCAGGCTCCTGCCAATCATCTCATACGCGGTCGCTATCCTTCTCACTGTGTACCTCGCGTACCTCTGGGCGGACGACAGGTATTTCGCGCACCTCCTCACGGTTCCGGTAACGATGATACTCGTGGTACTTCTGTACATGGTGGACATCGTCAGAGGTGGCGCGGACGCCAAGGCCCTCATCGCCCTCTCGATCATGTTCCCGTTCTACCCCCACATAGGGTCGTTGCCCCTGATCGCTGCGGACAACTCGTTCGCCGAGATACTCTTCCCATTCGCATTCGTGGTCCTCGTGAACTCCGCAATCATCGTCGCATTCACCCCCATTGCGTTCGTGGTCAGAAACCTGGCAGCGGGTGAGTTCGCCCTCCCATACGCGCTCGTGGGGTACAAACTGGATGCTGGCGATATCAAGACGAGACAAGTGTGGCTCATGGAGAGGATGGAGGATGGCGTGCACAGGAGGTACACCAGGCCGAGAAGGGACGAGAGCCTCTCCGAGGAGGTCGACAAGCTCGTCTCCGCAGGCCATCAAAGGATATGGGTCACTCCGAAGGTGCCGTTCATAATCCCGATGACCATCGCGCTCGTGTTCACCGCGGTCGTCGGAAATGTCCTAGTCATCATCATGGGATTCTGACGGACACCATGTACACAGAGGGCAGCCGACACAAAGTGGCTGTGACCTGCAACGGTCCTTGACCGACAGCGCCAACGAATCCTCTCCATCAGACAACGATGCCAAGGTCCGCGCCGCACTTGCCGCATTTGCCGCCTTTCAGGTCAGTGTATGTCACATGGAAGCCCTCCCTACGGATGACCGGTGACCCGCACTTCGGGCAGAACGTGTCGTCCTTGTCCCCGACGGGGACGTTGCCCAGGTATACGAACTCAAGACCCGCGGCCTTTGCCAACTCGTGTGCCTTGAGGAGAATGCTCGTCGGTGTCCTGGGAGCGGACGTGAGCTTGTAGTCCGGATGGAACGCGGAGAAATGGACTGGCACATTCGCGGCCAACGAACCCGATACCCACTCGGAGAACTCCCTCAGTTCCTGCTCGGAATCGTTGTGGCCTGGGATGATCAGGTAAGTCAGCTCGATGTGAATACCAAGCTCGTGAGCTATCTCGCAGGTCTTCAGGACCGGGGCCAGGCGCCCCCCGCACACTTGCTTGTAGAACCCCTCTCTGAAGGCCTTGACGTCGATGTTCATCGCGTCGATGACGCCGTTCAGCTCCCTCAGGGGCGCCTCCTGGATGAAACCGTTCGTGACGTAATTGGTCTTGAGTCCGGCACTGTGGGCAGCCCTGGACGCGGCTGTGGTGAACTCGTGCCATATGATGGGTTCATTGTAGGTCCATGACACGGACCGCGCGCCCGACGACCTCGCGTATTCGACCACGTCGTCCGGGGTGATCCTCGTGAGGCCGAGGTCCTCCGGTCCAGCCGTGGATATCGAGTAGTTCTGGCAGTGCCGGCAGGCGAAGTTGCATCCCACGCTCCCGAAGGAGATGGATGTGCTCCCAGGCAGGAAGTGGAACAGCGGCTTCTTCTCGATGGGGTCCGGCTGGATCGAGGAGGCCAGACCGTAGATCAGTGAATACAGCTTCCCATCCCTGTGTTCCCGGACGCCGCATATCCCGCGTTTGCCCTCTGGAATCAGGCAAGAATGTGGGCAGAGGCCGCACCTGACCTTCCCGCCCTCCAGCGTGTAGAAGCTCGCCTCAGTACTTCCGCGCCCTGAAGTGCTCATAGCCAAGGTTCTCCAGCTTCTCCCGCTTGCCGTTGTCAACAAGGATGTTCTCCTCGCCGCTGGTTACCTTCCCTATGACGGTGAGCGGGCACCCCATCTTCTCGGCGAGCGCTGGCATGTCCTGTTCATGCTCCCGCTTGATTGTCAGTAGCAGCTCGAAATCATCTCCGAAGTTGAGGACAAGGTCCTTCTGTCTCTCAAGGTCGTGGAACGCCATCTCCACTTCGGGCGCCTTCGGGATCTTCACGTAGTCTATCTCGTGTGTCATGCCGGAGTTCCTGGACAGCTCGAATATGGATGATGACAAACCATCTGAGATATCCATGCACGACGTGACAATCCCTGATGCGGACAGGACCATGCCCTCCTTGACTCTCGGCCACGGGCGCTTGAGCCTGTCTTCGGCGTCCTTGAGGCCTAGGCCGCGCTTGAGTGAGTAGAAGCCCGAACCGGCCTTCCCCAGTGCGCCAGTGACGGCGATGAGGTCGCCCGGCCTCGCACCCTTCCTCAGAAGGATGCCCGTCTTCGAGACCTCCCCCACTGCTGTGCCGCAGAGGATCAGGTCCTCGTGCTCCTTCGTATCTCCGCCGACGATCGATGTACCGAACCGTATGGCGCAGTCGTTCATGCCGTCGACCATCTGTTCAAGGAACTCGATGGGGTGACCTTTGGTGATCCCAATCGCGGTGACCACGCCGAGGGGCTTCCCGCCCATGGCAGCTATATCGCTCAGATTGACCGCGACAAGCGCCCAGCCGACATCGTATGGGCCCATCCCCTTCGGTATGTGAGTCTTGGTGACCATCATATCGGTGGTGACGAGCAGATACTTGTCCCCGAGGTCTATAGCGGCGCAATCGTCACCTATGCCGACGGTCGCCTCGCTCTTGACGATGCCGTCGATGACGCGTATGACCCCACGCTCGCCAAGGGTGCCGACGGTCTTCATGAACGCCACAGATTCGTACAACATAATTAAGCCTTCTGAGACGGCCTGGGTCCGGAGCGGTCCATGCCGTGACACACCTTAACGTACTAATACACGAATCCCTATTCCAGCCCGGTATTCCTGATGCGAATCGAGGTCCAGTACGGGGATGGGAAGGAATGCGTGGAGCTCCGCGACGAGAACGTTGGGGAGATTGTTCACCCGAAGGACCTGCCGCCGTTGGACGAGAAGACCGTGCTCGATGCAGCATTCAAGAACCCGTTGGGGTCGCAGACCCTGGAGGAGTTCGTCAAAGGGGCGAAAGACATACTCGTCGTGGTCAACGATGCCACGAGGCCCACCCCGACGGGCAGAATCATCGAGCCCATGATGCCTCATCTCCAAGGAAAGGACGTCAGCTACATCATCGCGACGGGCATGCATCGCGCCCCCACAGAAGAGGAGTTCAGATTCATATTCGGCCCTGTCTACGACATGGTGAAGGACCACGTCCATGTCCACGACTCGAAGACCAGTGAGATGACCTATGTTGGCACGTCGAGGAACGGCACGCGGTTGCTCCTGAACAGGAAAGTCATGGACGCCGACAGGATCATAGTCATCAGCAGCGTGGAACCTCATTATTTCGCTGGCTACACTGGAGGCAGGAAGTCGTTCCTTCCCGGGGTATCGGCCTACGAGACGATCGAACAGAACCACAAGCTTGCCCTGATGCTTGAGGCGCAGGCCCTGAGGCTCAAGGACAACCCGGTACACGAAGACATGGAAGACATGGCCAAGGCCCTGAAAGACAAGCGCATATTCTCCGTGATGACCGTGCTGGACAAGCATCACAGGATATGCCACACATCCGCGGGGGACCTCAAGAGGTCGTTCAGGACGGCGGTCAAGAAGGCGGATAAGGTCTTCGTCGTGAAGCTCAAGAGGAAGGCGGATGTCGTCGTCGCTGTCACCGCTTTCCCGTACGACATCGACCTCTACCAGTCACAGAAAGCTCTCGACAACGCGAAGTACGCCGTCAGGGACGGGGGCATCATAATACTTGTGAGCGCGTGCAGGATGGGCGTCGGCCCTGACACTTTCCTGAACCTCCTCGCGAGCGCCAACACACCCAAGGACGTGCTCGAGAAGATATCACACACTTACAAGCTAGGGTACCACAAGGCCGCGAAGATGGCGGAGATCGGGCTGAAGTGCAAGATGATGGCGGTCACCAAACTCGACCCGGCGATCGCAAGGAAGGCCCACATGGAACCCGTCGGCAGCCTTCAGGGGGCAGTCGACATGGCGATCTCGGAACTGGGTCCCGGCTCCAAGGTGACGTTTATTATGGACGCTGTGATTACTGTGCCAAAGGTCCAGTGAACACAGCGAATCACCACCAGGCACATCCGGCGGATCCCATGGCTCGCAAGAAGATCATCAAGGCGGAGCGGACGAAGAAACTCGAGAAGGAGATGCTCACCTGCACGCTGTGCGGTTTCTGCAAGAGCGTCTGCCCGTACTTCGAGGACAACCAATGGGACCCGTCCGCCGCCAGGGGCAAAGTGATACTCGCATACGGGCTGAGCAGGGGCGAGATATCGGCCGACGCCTCCGTAGTGGAGAGATTGTACCAGTGCACGACCTGCAAGGACTGCGAGAGGAGATGCCCGTCCAACATACGGGTTGTGGAGATAATCGAGGCGGCAAGAGCGGACCTGGTCGAAGCTGGATGCGCCCTTCCCGCCCACAAGAGGATTGTCAAGAACATCAAGGAGACGAAGAACCCTTACGGCGAGACCAGAGCGGTCGACCTGGGCGCCGAGGTCAAACCAGCTGAGATCGGCTACTTCGTGGGCTGCACCGCCAGGTACAGGATGCCTGAGGTCGCCAAGCACACGATATCCATCCTCAGGAAGATGGGCGTCGATTTCACGCTCGTCGACGAGGTCTGTTGCGGGAGCACCCTGAAGAGGACTGGACAGGATGAGAGGCTCATCAAGGAGCTCATGAAGGCGAACGTGGAGGCCGTCACGAGACTCGGGGTCAAGAAGCTCATATTCACATGCGCCGGCTGCCTCAAGATGTTCAGAGAGGAGTACCCCAAGCACGTCGCCGTCGATTTCGAGACGGAGCATCTCGTCGAGTTCCTGGCCAAGAAGGACCTGAAGCTCAGACCTCTGAAGAAGAGGATCACATATCATGACCCGTGCCACATAGGCCGGCACCTGAAGATCTACGACGCCCCGAGGAAGGTCATCAGGATGATGCCTGAAGCGACCTTCGTCGAGATGAAGGAGAACATGGAATCTGCCAGGTGTTGTGGAGGAGGTGGGGGCGTCCGATCGGCTGACCCACCTGCGGCGCAGAGGATCGCGTCGAGGAGGGTCAGGTCGGCCTCCGAGGTGGCGGACCTCTTATTGACAGCATGCCCGTTCTGTGTCACCAACCTGAGGTACGGGAACGAGATGATCAAGGTGGACATAGAGATAAGAGACATAGCCGAGGTCGTCGATGACCTCATCATCACATGAGATGAGGGCCATGGGCTCTTCGAAGCGCCGGGCGGACACGGGCATATCGCATTCCATCATGGTCGGGACCTGCAGGCTCAGGTTCGATGCGCCCAAGGTCATGGGGATAGTCAACGTCACGCCTGACTCATTCTCCGGAGATGGCATCGTTCACGACGCCTCGCGCGCTATCTTGAGAGGCAAGGCGATGTTCGATGCCGGAGCAGATCTTGTCGATGTCGGCGGTGAATCCACCAGGCCGGGCGCAGAACCTGTCCCCGTCGAGGTCGAGACCCTGAGGACCACCGGGGTCGTCGAGGCGCTGAGCGTTCACAGGCCCGGAAGGGTCTCGATAGACACCTTCAAGCCTGAGGTAGCCGAGAGAGCCCTGTTCGCGGGGGCGACCACGGTCAACGACGTGACGGGCCTCAGGGACCCGCGGATGATAAGCGTCGTAGCGGAGCATGACGCCTCCGTCATCATCATGCACATGAAGGGTGAGCCGCGGACCATGCAGGTGCGACCTAGGTACAAGGACGTGGTCGCAGAGGTCGCATCGTTCCTGATGGACAGGGTCGATGCGGCGGAGGCTGCGGGCGTGAGCCCGGGCAGGATCATGGTGGACCCCGGGATCGGCTTCGGAAAGACGCTCGACCACAACCTGGAGATCATCGCGCGATTGAGGGAGTTCAAGGCGATCGGCAAGCCCATCGTGATCGGGGTATCCAGGAAGGCGTTCATCGGGAAGCTGACGGACCTCCCGCCGGAGGAGCGGGTCGAAGGGTCGTTGGCCGCAGCCGTCTTGGCCGTGAGGAATGGGGCGGATGTCGTGAGAGTCCATGATGTGCCGGAGACCGTCCGAGCACTGAAGGTCGCGGCCCCCATCCTCAGCAGACAGCGGACAAGGGGAGTTCATTAGACTTTCGCTCAGGAATAAGCCGCTATGCGAGCGTAACGGGGAAGGTATTTAGCCTAGTTATTGCTGACACGTCAAACGCGAGGGCACACCCGGCTCCGGGCAATCCCGGCACCGAAAACTCTTCCTACAAGGTGAACCACCTGAGCGGTCAAAACAACGGTCGGGGATTCATACCCGCCGACTCAGACCCTGAGTCTGGGCGGGAGACATCAACCTCAGAGAGGGTGCTGTCCAACACCGCTCACACATTATGCGCCCTGAAGAGGGTTCTCAAGAGCGACGTCGGGAACTTCGAGAAGGAGCTCACGTATAGGGCCGGCGTCGAGATGTTCCACTGCTACAAGGACAGGGAGCTCGGCACTGCGGGACAGGTGGCCCCCAAGACGACCCTGGACCATCTAGTCGACCTGTTCGTCAAGGATGGACTCGGGACGTTCAGCGTCGTATCCTTCGACTCTTCTGAGATGTTCATGGAACTGACGTGTCCAGACTCGATAGAGACCGTCGGATACCTCAGCCACGGGGAGATTCAGACGGTCCCCTCGTGCTCGTTCGTCTGTGGTCTCCTCGCGGGGATGGGCAAGCACTTGTTCGCGAATACTGCGTGCGAAGGCCCTGATGAGATCGTAGCTGCGGAAACGACATGCGTGTCAACGGGGGAGAGGGAATGCCACTTCGTGGTCGGCAAGAGGGTCAGGCTGGAGAAGCTGGGGCTCACAGTCGACCACGTGAGGGAGTCGATCTCGGAACACGCCCTTCGGCTCAATGAAGAGATACTACTGAAGAACCTCGAACTCCAGAACCTGAACCTGGACCTGGAGAGACAGGTCCGGAAGAGGACTGAAGACCTCAAGAGGTCTGAAGAGGACTACAGGTCGCTCGTGAACCTCTCTCCC
>DUKU01000053.1:0-3799 GCA_013329135.1 Thermoplasmata archaeon | reverse complement strand
GCCGTCATCATATGCTTCATTGACGGCACTGTCAAGTCGCTGAACGAAGCGGCGTTGAGCATGCTCGGATACGAGCCCGGAGACCATCTCGAATCGAAGAACATATCATCACTCCTGTTGGACGGCTCGAACGCCTGGGAGAGATGCGTCTGGCTCGTGAACAAGGAAGGGATCCTCAAGAACCAAGAGTTCGGCCTCGTCAAAAAGAAGGGCGGGAGGATCACCGGAGAGGTCTCCGCCAGGATCGCGGACCTGCATCCAGAGAGATGCATCCAGATGGTCATAAGGGATGTGACCGAGCGCAACCTCATGAAGACGAGGATGGAAGAAGCGAAGGAGGAGTCCGAATTCTTCAACGACCTCCTGTCCCACGACATCGTGAACTACATGTCTGCGGCCATGCACTTCCTCGACAAGCTCCCGAGCTCGAGGAACATGTCACCTGAGGACATGAAGGCCTTGAGCATCGTGTCCAAGGACGTCAAGGGCGCTTACGAGTTGGCGGCTGTGGTCCGTGACCTGTCGAGGGCTGAGGCTTTGGGGGAGAACGAGTGCCGGGAAGCGACCGATGTCTGTGGCATCGTGGCCGAGGCGGTCGAGGACGCCAAGAGGATGTACTCCGAGAGGAACGTCACGGTCAAAGTCTGCACACCCGCGACCACCTGCTACGTCGAGGGGAGCACGCTCCTCACTAGGTTGTTCGTGAACCTGTTCACGAACGCCATCAAGTTCGACCCTTCAGGCGAGGTCTTGATAGATGTGAAGATAGAATCCGCTACTCATAAGGGGGTTGACTACTGGTCGGTCAGTGTATCGGACCGCGGGAAAGGCATACCCGATCACGAGAAGGAGAAGGCCTTCGAGCGGTACTTCCGGGGGGACACGGGCGTCACCGGCACTGGCCTCGGCCTTCATGTCGTACGGAAGATCGCGAGGGCGTGCGGCGGGTTGGTCTGGGCGGAGAACCGGGTCCGGGAAGACTACACCAGGGGCACGGTCATGGTGACGCTCCTGAGGAAGGCAGCGGACGGTCAGAACAACCACAAGCACTGAGTGTTACCATCATTGGTGAAGTGGGCCCGTCGCGATTTGAACGCGAGTCCTTGGCTATTCGCGCGCAGAACCGCGCCTGAGAACGCGAAAAGGCCATAGGGGCGGAGGGGCATCTGCCAAAGGTTGGAGGAGGAATGGCAAGACCAGAGGATGAAGCCGGAGGGCCAGAGACACGCCGATTGGCTTATTGGAGCGCGGTTGCTGGCGGAGCCATCACTATCATAGGGGGATTGCTCCTTACGATGTATGGCTTCATGTTAGCATTCGCTGTCTTAACACCCCCTCACGACAGTCTGATTCCTCTGAGCGCTGCTGTCTTCTGTGGTTCAGCATTGTCTATTATCGGTGGATTTGACGCTATCGTGCCAAGGAACTACCGGAGGGCACTCGTGGGCTCGGCAATGCCCGCGGTGGTCTTCCTTGGCTCTGTCATGACGATGTATGCCAAAGGGTATGATGATTGGACACTACCTTTGCTACCCGGAATAATGGGAATCTCGGGATTCTCACTTGTGGCATTCTCTCGAAGGGCATTCTCTGATGGAAGCCCGAATCATCGCACCGAAATCGAAGAAGTGTGGAGGAAGCGGCTTATTGAGAGCTTCTGGAAGGTGTTGGGCGTGGTCGCTCTCCTGATGGTCTCGGTTGTGGTCGCGACGAGACTGGTTCCCGATTTCCTCAGTGATACAATGTGCTTCTTAGTGCCGCTGCTCATCGGCATGACTTTCTTGCTCAGCTACATTCTGTGGTTGAGATTCCTGTACTGGAGAGAACAGAGGAAATGAAGGGCTGAGTACGGACCCGAATCTGTCTTCCAGTTTGATTGAACACAGAAAGAGAAAGTGGTTTGGGGGACAACAGGGCAAGACTCAATCCGGTCTGATTGACAAAAGGCCAGGTGGGCCCGTCGCGATTTGAACGCGAGTCACTAGCACCCCAAGCTAGAAGGATACCAAGCTACCCCACGGGCCCTTTTAGAGAAATGGTTGCCGAGGGCGCCCTCAGTAGGGCGCGACCTCGTCTATGAGGTTTGCGTGGGTCAGGATCATCCTGCGGCAGCAATATCGATCCAGATGGAGCGCGTCGAGGACGTCCCTCGGCGGTTCCCCCATCTCGACCCTCTTCACGAACTCCTCGAAGGCGCTGCCTATGACCTTCCCACATGTGAAGCATCTGACAGGTATGATCATCTTTGCATCACCTGTACGACTTCTGCCGCTTCTTCCTGGCACCTCTGCCCAGGGGATTCTTGGGCAGCTTCCTCCTCGGGTCGGACACGAGGAGCGAGCGGTCGTACCTCATGAAGATCGTCTCGAGGTCCTTGTCATCCAGGAATTGTACCAGGCCCTTCGCGATCGCGGTCCTCGACGCGGTGGCCTGTCCCATTATGCCTCCGCCCTGGACGTTGACCTCGATGTCGACCTTCGCAGAGCGGTCGCCCGCGAGCGTCAGCGGCTCCATGATCTTCGTCCTAGCGAGGGACGGCTCGAATATCTCGACCGGGACGCTGTTGATCCTGATCAGTCCCTTGCCCTTGCGCACGCTCGCCCTCGCGACGGCGCTCTTCCTCTTGCCACTGGCAACTACGACCTTCATGTGCGAGCCTCCCTTGTGGACCCGAGCTCCTTGGATATCGCGCCCAGGGTCGTGTACTTAGCCAGCTGTGGCTTCTTGGCGCTCTCGAGGGTCTCGGCCTTCTCCGCCTTGAGCTCCCTCGGCACCCCGACGTACACCTTGAGCCTCCTGTAGGCGGCTCGGCCCGAGGGCTTCCTGTGCTCGAGCATGCCCCTTACAGTCCTCTTGAGTATCGCGTCAGCGGAGCGCGGGTAGAACGGCCCGTGGTTCCTGGTGCCTCTCTCCCGCCTGTGCTTATAGAACGCGAGCAGCTGGACCTTGTTCCCGGATATGATGGCCTTCTCGGCGTTGATGATGAATATATCTTCGCCGCTCATCAGCCGCTTGGCGACATGAGTGCCAAGCCTTCCCAGTACGAGTCCGTCAGCATCGATTACCGCCAACGCTTTCACCCCATGAGCTTAATCTTCGAGCCCTTGGGGTGCTTCGCCAAGAGCTCCTCAATGGACATGCTCGTCCCGCCTGCATTCTCGACCTTGTCCTTCGCCTGTCCCGATGACCTGTACGACGCGACGGTGAGCTTCTTCGCGAGTTCGCCTGCTCCCAGGAGCTTCCCTGGGATGACGATGACGTCGTTCTCGGCCGCATAGCGTTGCAGCTTCCCGACGTTCACCTCGGCCCAGCGGCTCTGCGGGCCCTCAAGGCGCACTGCGATGTCTCGCCAGACAGGTGCCTCGTTCGTCCTGCTAGCGTCCTTGAGACGCATGACCAGGGCTACGAGGTTGGGATTCGTTTTATTCATCGTCTTACCCATATCTGACTCCTCCGACAACCAGAGAGCAGGCGTGTAAATGGGGGAACCGTTTATAAAGCTTTGGATATGCCCAGTGTGCTGGCCTGAGGGTGCTGGCCACGCCGCGCGGGGAACGTGAGCAGAGGGGGCCACCAGGCGCATGCACGCAATAATCGACATCGAAGAGAAGATATATACGCCATAAGGCATACACCGAAAACCCAGCTCGGAGCGGGGGTCTCTGATGATACGTTTTGGTCCTGCAGGCATTCCACTCTCCTGCAAAGGACGCACATTGAAGGACGGAATAGAGGACGTCCACCACCTAGGCCTCACGGATCTTGAGACGCAGCTCGTGAGGGCAAGCGTCCAAGAGCG
>DUKU01000149.1:1563-10204 GCA_013329135.1 Thermoplasmata archaeon | reverse complement strand
ATGCTCTATGCTTGTCGCGATTTGGACAGTATGGTTGGCCTAGACCATTACTTTCGGTAGCGGAACAATCAGGAGCAACATCTGGATGGAAGGGCTTCCAAGGCAACCTTCATCCGACTATGTGTGATTCCCTTCATGGGCGAAGGCTTTGGAGAGATACCTAGTTGTTGGCCTGGAGCGAAAGAAGGGCGGTGTCGATATCGAGGGTGCTGAACACCAGTCGACATCCTTGGCGTTTGCCAGACGACTCTATCACGCAGCTACTGGTAAGACTGCTGATAAGGAAACGTGCATGGAATTCAGGGACAGACTGTTCAAAGGTCCAAGACGTGTTTTCGACTTCATCGATATCGGCCCGGACGGGAAGAGTCTTCGTGCGGCCACTCTTGCCGGACTGCGGAAAGGGGTGGAGGGATCGAACAAGGTCATCCTTCTAGGCAAGAAGGCTGCACGGAGCGTCTCGAGAGATGATGTCCCTTCAGAGAGAAGGGTTGAGATTGGCTCACCGCGCCGAGCCAGGGGCAACGCCGAGGACAGGGTCGAGGGTATACTCATGTTGTCGGCCGACCCGAATCTCTGGAATCTGATTATCCAGCTTGCTTTGGAGCTCGCCACTTGAGTCTTGCCTCTCATGGTGGAGGAGACGATTGGCCAGAGAGGCATTTCATTGAGGTTGGATGAGCCACGTAGAATGAGCTGATTGGGTCCTCGTGAATAGGACCATCGGCCTGGAGAGAAGGTCTGCGAGGGGGAAGGACCCCTTCGGTACATGCCATGATTCTCGACGAATTCCTGGAGGGGGAAGACAGGCTTGATATATCATCCGCGGCTTCTGAAGCCCGGTGTTGACGCTGCTGAAAGGCAAGAAGGTCGACCTTGAACTCGCCGAGAAGAACGATCTCCCTACAATCAAGCAATGGGCTAACGATGTGGAGTTCGTAGGCGAGTTCGAACCGTTCGACCAGATATCACTGGACGAGCTCGAGAAGCAGCACGATGGCCGAGGTGAGGGGCAGTGGTACTTCGTCGAGAAGAAGGACGGCACCAAGGTCGGGTATATCGGCCACTTCAAGTCAAAGGACTGCGTCGGGATCGGCTACATGTTGGTCAAGGCTGAACGTGGGAAGGGATACGGCGGCGAGGCCGTGCAGATGATGGTGGACTACCTGTTCCTCCACAAGAACATCGTACGCGTCCAGGCAGAGACTCACCCGGACAATGGAGCATCCCAGAGGGTTCTCGAGAAGGCCGGATTCAAGCTGGAGGGGCACATCCGCAAGTCGTTCTTCAGCAGGGGTGTCTACAGGGACACCGCCATGTACAGCATCCTCCGCGAGGAATGGAAGGAGCCGAAGATACTCCCAATCGGACACATCAGGAAGTGACCTCGACAGATGTCGCTACCTGCTGATGAGCGTTTGTGGGTAGGAAAGTGATTTGGAGGAGGTCGCGAAGGCCTCCTCACCTAGATGTTTGGCTCGGGTGCTGTCTCAGGCGACTGGAGGGTTCCCGTACTGCTTGAGCGTGTAGAAGTACTCCATGAGCACGATGTCCCAGTCGGAGTCCTCCACGAAGTCCAGTCCGACGCTGTCATATGCCCGCGCGAATGTGTCCCAGTTGACTTCGAATATGCCAATGGACGGGCATGCGAACACTGACAGGCCAGTGACCAGCCCTCTCATCCTCCAGCTCGCCCAGTCATGTATGATGGCCAGGTCGGCTGCCTCCAGGATATCGTCGCACGCGCCGGCGACGTCCGGGTATGCGTCACGTGTGCTGGCGGCCAGGGTCGTGAACATCACCTGGATATCGGGATAGAACCAGGTCCCCATGTTGTTCATCCAGAGGGATACATCCGCCTGCACCGCAGCCGTCTTGAGGTACATGCCCAGCGAGTTGTCCTTCGGGGTGACTGCGTCCGCGAACAACGCGAATGCGTCTACAAGCTGGTCGAGAGCGTACAGGTCGATCACCGAGAGCGACGCGAAGTCCTGCAAGTAAGGATACAACGTGGGCAGCGTGTGGAGCGGAGCGGAGTACCACGCCTCGTAGTCGTCAACGAGCTTGCACGCAAGGTCCAGAGGCTCGATGGATGGTGTCTCGGACAGACCCGAGAGCAGATCCGCATAGTTCATTCCGTCGAATGGGACGCCCAGTTCCGATGCCACGAGATACGATGCGGTTTTCCTGAGTTCGTAAGCTATCTCGACCGTGCCAAGAGTGCATGCGTCCAGGGCTATGATGTCGATCGTCTTGTCGGCTGCGTCGGTCCCTGCTCTGATCCCCTTTCCGAGGTCGTCGATGGACATCCAGACCTTGGGCAGGTCAGAGTCGGGCAACCCCTCGTCAGAGCATAGGCCCAGGTATCCATTTCCGTGATTCTGGATCATGAGCATGAAATTGTCCGATGCTAGGGAGGGCTCTGTCAATGCGTACTCGATGAACGTCGCGAGAGTGTCCGGGGACGAAGAGTTGACTTCTTCATATGTGATCTTCTCGACCCATCCATCCTCCGTGAGCGTGCTGATGTTCGCCGGCAGTTCAAGCCTATCCATGAACACGCACAGGGCGACGTCCTCCGTGTTCGTCAGGTGCTCCCTCCACAGGCTCACGAAGTAGTCTGTATACTCATCGAGGTTGTTGTCGCTCGCCCAGTACATGGCAATTGTCCACTTTCGCGGTGCGTCAACTTCGGGTGCGGGCCCATCCTCTTTGGTGGCCAATGCCGAACTTGCCGTGATCGTCATCATCGCTGCTGTCACGAGGACGCAGAACAGCATCCTCTTGATTCCCTCATGTCTCAAGACCCTCTCCCCCTGCTCGCGCCGGCATACGCCCGTTCGCGCTGAACCGGGAACGATGCGGAGGTAGTTAATTCTGCTGAGGAGTCAGTACACACGAATGACCATTTCTGTTCATGGTGCGCGTACTTCTGAAGGGAGAGGTTAGGCCCCGTGTGGTGGCACGGTCACAAGCGAAGGTCTGCGACCCACTCACAATCGCTTGACGACGATTTCCGGGAAACAACTCTTGCGGAATTGCGGGCAGTCCCTGCAAGTGTCGAGCGACTTCGGGCGGGGCTCGTCATCACTTGTGATTCTGAATCCAATCCTCTCGTAGAACCCTGGGGACCTCGCCTTGGCCCAGAGCTCGCTCATCCCTCTGGACCTCGCCTCCTCCTCAATCTTCGCGACCAACACTGCCCCTATTCCCCTGTTCCTGAAGCTGGCATCGACGGCCACGTACTCCAGGAAATGGCTGCCGTCCGCAAACTGCAGGGTGGCGCAGCCGATGAGCCTGTCCCCTATGTAGGTCCCGTAAGCTACGACGACTCCCTCGAGCGGCCCATCTTGCATGTCCAGTCCGGCTTGGACACACAGCGTCCTGACCGCGTCCAGGTCATGTGTCCTCCTCGTCATCGGCAGCTCATTGTCGCTCATGGCCAATGCCGCCGATGACCGGTCTTCACTAAAGAGCTGTCGGTGCGGTGGCCTTGCGTACCATGATGCCGACACCAAAAGGGTTTTGACACGTACGTGCATGACCCGTTCCGATGGAGACGCGACGAACGAAGAGCGGGCCGTTCGACGGCAAGGTCACGAGGTTCTTCACCAGCCTGGTCCTCCTAGTCGACAAGACGAGGATAGGGGAGTGCGACCGGTGCGGAGCCTGCTGCGAGTTCCTCGTCAAATGCCCGTTCCTGAAGCGCGACGATTCGGGACTGTCCCGGTGCGGCGCATATGTCTTCAGGCCTCCCCAGTGCAGGAAGTACCCGAGGTCGGCCGCGGAACAGATCCACCATCCGTGCGGGTACAGGTTCGATAAGGGTCACGAGTGACACCTGTCGATGGATTGCGCTCCAGCTCAACCGAACGGGTCTTTCCAACGCCTGTCGACTATCTCTTCTTCATCAGCAGTCCTGCGAGCCCCTTCCCCTTCATGCTGCCCGTGAGCAGTCGGTCTGTCTTGAATATCCACACGGTGATGGCGATCATGACGATGGCGAATGCCGTCACGTACACTATGCCCCCCAGGACGAGGGCGTAGTTGCCGAACATGAGCTCCCTCATGGCCATCATCGGGTGAGAGAACGGTATCACGAACAGCACAGCCTGGAGCGCCAGCGGGAGGGTTCCGAAGTCCTTGAACATCGTGATGAACATCGGGATGATGGCAAGCAGCGTGATGGGCATCGTCAGGGTCTGGGCGGACTTGTAGTTCTTCGCGTAGGTCCCCAGGACCATGCACATGGAGAGTGCGGCCAGGAGGCTGACGAACACCGAAACGCCTACTAGGATGAAGTCTACCGGACCGAGGTCGAGCCCGTACTTGGCGAGGTCTATCTCCGCTGAGGTCTCGATCGAGGTCATGTAGTAGTTGAACCCGACCATGTATATGCCTGCCATCACGAGCCCGACTAGCGCACTCGCGACCAGCTTGCCGGAGACGATGGAACCCCGGCTGACCGGGAGCGTGAGAAGGGTCTCCAGTGTCTTGTTCTCCTTCTCAAGCCCCATCGAGGAGATGACCATCCCCCCTGCCATGATGATGATCATCATGATGATGAATGGGACGGTGAACGACTGGGCGGAGAGCATAGTGATCAGGAAGTCGGGGGAGACATCCTCCATCACTTCGTCCTGAAAGATCGTGGTGTCGGAGCGCTCGACGGGGAACAGGACCACCGCAGGGTCGGTCTCGCTCGATTCGTTCACAAGGTATGCGGATATGCCGTACGACATCGATCCGAGAAGGGAGTCCACGGAAGCGGATGATATGGCATCCAACATGCCCGCACCCTCCATCATCCAATAGACATCGATGTATCCCCTTGAGCCGTTGAGTATGTCCGATGATAAGTTCGCGGGCAGGACGATTAGCGCGACCCCTCCCGCCTTCTTGACCTCTTCCAGGCCGGCGTCGACATCGGTTCCGTTGTAGGCCATGTCGGAGCTGGCGTTGAGCACCTCGAACGCGATGTCCGATATCACGCCGTCATCGAGGTCCACTAGCCCGATCACTGGAGGCGTTGAGACCTCCTCCTCCACGTCGCCCATCATGGAGCCCAGGTATCCGAACATCACGGCCATCAAGATGACCGGGATGATGGTGCTCTTGGTGAGCATCTCTTTGAACTCCTTCTTGACGATGTTGGTGAGGCTGCTCATGCCATCACCACCTTCGTGAAGACCTCCTCGATATTGGAGGCGTTGTGCTTCCCCTTCAGTTCGGTGGGTGTCCCCAGCTCGACTATCCGCCCGTCGTTTATTAGGGCGATGCGGTCGCACATGAGCTCGACCTCGAGCATGTTGTGTGAGGACAGGAGGACTGTGGTCCCCTTCTCTGAGATGCTCTTGACGGTCTTCCTGATCTCCTGGGCGTTGATCACATCGAGGCCCGACGTGAGTTCGTCAAGTATGGTCAGCTTTGGCTCGGTCATGAGCGCCCTGCTCACCAAGAGCCGTCTGGTCATGCCCTTGCTGTAAGTGTCCACCTTGTCGTCGATCCGGTCCGAGAGGGACGCTATCTCGATGCCCTTCTTGACAATCTCGTCCGCTGCTCGTCCGCTTGCGAAGAAATCAGCTATGAACTGGAGATACTCCCTCCCTGTCAGGTTCTTGTAGGCACCGGCGTCCTCGGGGAGGTAGCTTAGTATCTTCCTCACCTCGTGCGGCTCCCTTCTGAGGTCATTGCCGAACACCTGGACCGACCCGGAGGATATGCGGAGGAGTGTCGCGATGATTCTCAGAGTGGTGGTCTTGCCAGCGCCATTCGGGCCTATGAGGCCGAAGACCTCTCCTTCGCGGACATCGAACGAGATGCCTTTGACCGCTCTGAACGAACCGTAGTCCTTAACCAACTCCCTGACTTCGATGGCGTTCATGTTGCACACCTGCGTACGTCGCGTGGCCCGACACACTCACTCTCGAAGAAAGAGTACTCGTACTTAGCGTTGTTGGAGGGAGTCTGCGACCGAGCCACGGGACTGCTCTCGTCGGTGCTCATAATTATGTTGATTGTAATTATATAATTTGTATCGAATCAAGTGCTCGTGCCGTCCTCCAAAAGGAAGAACTAGGTCGATGCTGTTCAAGGGTCATGGATATGTGGACTCTTCTCGGAGTCGTCGCTGGTGCCTTGACCTCATCCGGTTACCTCCCCCAGATCGTCAAGGGGTTCCGCACGAAGAGGATGGATGATGTATCCGTGCTGATGCCCGGGATACTGGGGGTGGGCATGTTGCTCTGGCTTGCCTACGGCATCCACAAGGAGGATGTCCCCATCATACTGGCGAACATTGCTGGCAGCACGTTCGCTTTCACAATCGTTGCCCAGAAGTACTGTTATAGGTGCTGCAAGGATCCAGCCGATTGAGCATCATAGCCAATGGGCCACGCTGGCTCATCCGTCGAGGATTTCACGCAGCCGGTCAGCCACACCTGCCGCCTTGTCGTCCAGGGGTATGATGTCAATCTCGTCAGGGCCGGACACGCCGAGGCCGAGTTCGATGGCCCTCTTGATCTGGTCCTGTTCGAAGACTCCTCGGTTCTCTATCTTCTTCGTTGTCCCGTGCATCTTGAGCGCCGCCACGCCGACGGCGTCAAGGGCGACCCTGTCCTTCGCGGCGAAGGTCATGTCAGCTTTCCATCTCTTGCCCGTCATCGGCCCCCCCTCGTAGAATGCCTCGACGCCGTCCATGACTAGGAGTGTGGGTGTGTAGGCGGTGTTCATCTCCGCGATCATGTTCCTCTGGTTGATGATCGATGTGTGGAGCTCCGTCATGTTGCTCCCATGCACCATGCCTGTGGTTAGCTTCAGGGACATTGTGAAATGCCCTCCGTACTGGTGTGTTTTCAGGCAGCACAGGCCGATGACGGCGTCGGCTTCCAGAGCGGGCTTCGCGAACAGGAACCCGTTCCTCCAGTGGCTCCCTGGAGGGACTATCCTCGTCCACCGGTCCTTTGGCATCTGGTCGAAGACGATGCACTCGACCCCCATCTTCTCCCCCAGGTCGAACACCCCCTTCTCCTGGAAGACCTTCACGGTCTTCGCGGGACCGCTCCTGTCGCCTATGGCGACCTTCCTGGGCGTCTCCTCCTTCACCAGCTCGACCATGGTCCTGAGGGTGTCCATGTGCGTCGAGCCTGGGGGAGGGTCTGCGGTATTGAAATTGGGTTTGATGAGCACGTTCTTGTCATTGAGGTCGGGCATGCCCATGGCTTCCACGACCTTCCGCGTCGCGCTCGCCCTGTCGGGATCTAGCGCGAGAACGACCCTTCCATCCGCCATCTACAACACTACCTCAGGATGAACAACCCTGCTGGCGTTACATTAGTTTTTCGCAAGAATGGCCTCCATGGCCATCCCCACGGCTTCCTTCGGCGTCTCGGCCTCCACCAGACCCGGAATCGGCTTCTCATACGCCCGTTCGAGCTTCCATGTGTCAAGGCCGACGACCGTCCTGCCGAGGTTGAGGGCGTGTGCGATCTCCGACAGCGTCCCGAAGCCTCCTCCGACAGCGATGAGTGCATCCGCGGATTTGACAAGCATGACGTTCCTTCCTATCCCCATCCCCGTCACGATGGGTATCTGGACGTACTTGTTCGCGTCGTCCCTGAAGTCAGATGGTATGATGCCTATGGTGAGGCCGCCCTCGCTCCTGGCGCCCTTGCACACGGCCTCCATGACCCCTCCGAGCCCGCCGCACACTACGGCAGCCCCACGCTTGGCGATCTCCTTCCCGACTTCCTCGGCGAGCTGGTACGTCTTCCTGTCGGGTCTGCTAGCTCCTATGACGCCTATGATGTTGAATGTCATCTCTAGTGGGTCATCGCCTCCATCCGACTTAAATCCAATCCAGCACCCTGGCCCTCCATCGACATGTTTATTAGGCAATCGGGTCGATATTGCCGATGTTATCGGAGGCTCCCCCAATATGCCAACAGATATCAGAGGCAGAGTAGAGGAAGACAGGGGCATACTGAAGAAGATCCAGACATTCATACCTGGATTCAGAGGCTACAGGCTGAGAGAGGACCTGAGGGACGCGGACAGGATGCTGCGCTCCCAGCTGGCCCAGAAGCTCAGCCTTGAGAGGCGCGGCCTCGAGGAATGCAGAGGCCTGCTCGTCCAGAGCTACGGCTCCAAGGAGCTGGACCTCATAGGCGGCCTCATCAACCAGTTCAAGAAGGTCGAGGGCGCCGTCACGCACGCGGAGATGGGTTACTCCGGCTTCGCAGCGGACATACAGATCAAGGAGGAGGAGCTCGACAAGCTCTACGAGTTCGACGCGAGCATGCTGGACCACATAGTGGCCATACACGTGAGCATCGAATCCCTCAAGAACGAACTGATGGCGGCTGATGAGACGGCCAGCTACAAGGACATCATGAATATCAAGGCGAGGATCACGGACTTCGAGGACAAGTTCAACAGACGCATGCTCGTGATACAGGGTACGGAGGTGTGATGACATGAGTTTGATAGGTGCGGCGACATTCAAATGGGAGGATGTGGACAAGCGTGGCAACATCATGTTCCGCATACCCAGGAACATACGGTTCAACGATAACATCGTCGTGCGCGAGGACGAGACTGCCGTGTTCTTCAGGGACGGCAAGGCGCTCGCGTACATCGACAG
>DUKU01000149.1:366-1449 GCA_013329135.1 Thermoplasmata archaeon | reverse complement strand
GTCAAGTTCCTGTCGGGCGTCCAGCAGCAGGCAGAGGTCGTGTACCTCCAGAAGCGCCCGTTCGACGGCAAGTTCGGCAGCAAGCAGCCATACCCGTTCAGAGACAAGGAGTTCGGCATGGTCAACCTGCGGGTGTTCGGCGAGTTCAGGTACAAGGTCGCGTCCCCGGCGAACTTCGTGAACCAGTTCGTCGGTACCTTCAACTTCGCCACGAGCGCGGAGGTCGAGGAGAGGATCAAGGAACAGATGATCATACTCATCTACGACTCCGTCGGCGACATGAAGAACGAGGGAATGGGTGTCGCAGACCTCGCAGCCAACCTCACCAGCATCGAACAGGTCGTGCTGTCCAGGACGAAGGACCATTTCGACCTGTACGGCATATCGATCGAGAAGATATCCGGCTTGTACATCTCGATGCCAGAGGAGGTCCAGAAGGCTGTGGACACCCGTTCGTCGATGCAGATACTCGGCACCAACTACGTCCAGTACCAGTCAGGACAGGCCATGCGCGAGGCGGCTCAGAACCCGGCGGGCGGCGCGGCCGCAGCGGGAGTAGGCGTCGGCGCGGGCATAGGCATGGGCTGGACGATGATGGACTCGATGAGGCAGACGACGCCGCCACCTCCAGGCACCGTCCAGACCGCGGCTGCTGCGATGGTGGTCTGCCCCAAGTGCAACACACAGAACCCCACGACGAACAAGTTCTGCTCGTCCTGCGGTGGCAAGCTGGGCCAGGCGACAGTGCCTTGCCCCAAGTGCAAGGCCCAGGTTCCTGAGGGGACCAAGTTCTGCCCTGAGTGCGGAGCGCCCATGGCGGCGACGAAGAAGTGTGCGTCTTGCGGAGTCGATGTGCCAGCGAGCTCGAAGTTCTGCCCGGAGTGCGGAAAACAGGCCTGAGGTCTGAGACGTAAGTGTGCGATGGGGTGGGAAACCTGGCCAGCATCAAATGTCCGAAGTGCGCGGCTCCAGTCACATTCGACGCGGAGACGAAGTTCGTCAAGTGCTCGTACTGCAACTCCCAGGTGTTCATCGACCGGAGCGGCGCGGGGTTCTACTACGCCGCGCCTTTCATGGTCGACG
>DUKU01000149.1:0-198 GCA_013329135.1 Thermoplasmata archaeon | reverse complement strand
GCTGGCGCAGATCGCGGGCGTGAAGAAGAAGTACTTCCCCGTGTACATGTTCAAGCGGGACGTGAACGGCAAGGAGCAGGTGGTACTCGAACCCGCAGGCTCGACCACTCTGCCGGGCCTGCACAGCCTCAAGGTGCCCGCCACGGACCTGAAGATCTTTGACGGGTCCTTCGACGTCGGCGGGGCGGAACTCATCAA
>DUKU01000155.1 GCA_013329135.1 Thermoplasmata archaeon | reverse complement strand
CACGGCGGCGAGCAGGCGCGTGTCGTCCCTGCCGTCCAGGATCAAGGACGTGGGGGTCGTGATGGACCTCGGCATACACGACTTGGATGTCATACAGCACGTGGTGGACCAGGACGCGAGGTCGGTGTATGCCCTGGGCGGGCGCGGGAAAGGGATCGAGTTCGAGGACCACGCGAACATACTCATCGACTTCGACAAGGGCGCGACAGGATTCGCTGAGGTCAACTGGCTCACGCCGATGAAGGTGAGGAAGCTCGCCCTCACGTGCAGCAAGAACTTCATCGAGGTGGACTACATGGAGCAGAGCGCCCAGGTATGCTCGTCGTCTTTCAAGCCCTTCGAACCTGGGAACCTGTTCAACGTACCGCTGGAGTTCGACCTGAGGCGTATCGCCCTCAGGAAGGAGGAGCCCCTCAGGCGGGAGCTCACCGACTTCATCTCTGCAGTTGAGAAGGGACGGCAGCCCCTGGTGCCGGGCGAGAGCGGCGTCAAGACCCTGAAGATCGCCGAGGCGGCCCTCAGGTCCGTCAGGTCAGGCAACAAGGAGCCGGTCAAGTGAGACTCCAGGGGATGACGCGATGAAGGTCCTCGTCACGGGTTCATCAGGACAGCTCGGCTCGTACATATGCGAGTCGATGGCGGGGGAGTACGAGGTCTCCGGGCTCGACATCGCGCCGTCCAGGCACGCGTCCACGAAGGATCTGACCGCCCTGGGTGACATCAGGGATGCGGGCGACGCCTCTCGAGCTGTAAGTGGCGTGGATGTTGTGGTGCACTGCGCGGCGCAGGTCAGCGTCGAGCGGTCCACCGAGGACCCGGCCACCGACGCCCATACGAACGTGCTCGGGACCGTGAACATGCTCCACGCGTCCGCGCGCTCAGGCGTCAAGAGGTTCGTGTACATCAGCAGCGCCGCAGTGTACGGCAATCCTCGCTCGGTCCCGATATCGGAGGACCATCCGACCGAGCCCATGAGCAACTACGGCGCGAGCAAACTCGCAGGCGAGAAGTTCACGCTCGCGTTCGGCCACACGACCCCGATGGAGGTCGTCGTCATGAGGCCATTCAATTTCTACTCTTCGAGAGCTGACCCGAAGAGCCCGTACTCCGGCGTGATCACGAAGTTCGTGGAGCGCGTGAGGATGGGCGAGCCTCCCATGATCGAAGGGGACGGTCAGCAGACCAGGGACTTCATACACGCGAGGGACGTGGCGGCCATGACCGTCCTGCTGCTCGCCGCGGAGGGAGTGTCAGGCAAAGTGTTCAACTGCGGCTCGGGCCAGTCGACCAGCATACTCGAGCTCGCGAGGACGGCCATATCGGCCTCAGGCAGGAATTTGAAACCGGCGTTCACGACCCCGAGGAAGGGCGACATCAGGCACAGCCTCGCGGACGTGTCTAGTGCGAGAGACGCGCTGAGGTTCTCGCCGAAGGTGTCCCTGAGCGAAGGCATATCAGAATTGCTCAGATGAGCTTCTTGCCGACGCCCACGTACTGGATGCCCGCCCTGCGCATCTTGTCCGCCGAGAACAGGTCCCTGCCGTCCACGACCATCGGCGTGCGCATTAGCTTCTTGAGCGTCGCGGGCGTGACGCGGGAGTATTCCTTGTGCGCCACCATGAATATCGCGATGTCCGCGTCCGCGAGCGCGGCCTTGAGGTCCTTGGTGGCCTCGACCCCGTCCAGTTGGACCACGTAGGGGTCGTGTACGGAGAGCCTCGCGCATCTGGCGAAGGCGTGTATGACCGGGAGCGAGGGCGAGTTCCTGATGTCCCCGCTGTCCTGCAGGAACGACGCTCCCATGATCGCGACGTTGGCCTTCTTGCGCTCGATCTTGGCCTTCTCGAGCATGTCGTTCGCGAGGTCCAGGATGTGCATCGGCATCGAGTCGTTCACTTCCCTCGCGGTCGGGATGAGCCTGGGCTTCGCGCCCTTGCCCCCGTGGACAAGCAGCCACGGGTCCTTCGGCAGGCAGTGCCCTCCGACGCCGGCGCCCGGGACGTGCATGTCCCTGAACGGGCACGTGTTGACGAGCCTCCTGACCTCGAACGCATCTGCCCCCAGCTTCTCGCATATGAGCGCGACCTCGTTCGCGAAGGCGATCTGGACGTCCCTGTAGGCGTTCTCGGCCGTCTTGACGATCTCGGCCGTGGTGAGGTCTGTCGTGTGGAGCTTGCCTTTCATGAACCGCGAGTAGACGGCAGCTGCGCGCGAGACGCTCTGCTTGTCATAGCCTCCGAGGACCCTGTCGTAGTTCCTGAGGTTGTGCAGGAGCTTCCCGGGCATGACCCTCTCGGGACAGTGCGCGAGCTTGAAGTCCTTACCCAGGGTCATCTTGGACGCGCGCTCGAGTGCGGGCGCGAACACGGCGACCATCGTCCCCGGGGCGATGGTCGATTCGACGACGATGAGCGTGCCCTTGCGCATGTGCTCGCCGATGCCCGTGGCCGCGGCCACGAGCCTGGAGTTGTTCGGTTTGTGTTCGTCGTCTATGGGCGTGTCGACGCAGACGAACACGATGTCTCTGTCCGCGCACGCGGCGAAGTCCGTCGATGCCCTGAGCCTTCCTTTGCCCACGACCTTCTCGAGCATCTCCGGGAGCTCTGGCTCGTCGCCCTTCAGTGGCAGGACCCCTTCGTTGATCTTGAGCGCTCGCTCTGCGACCACATCGACGCCGACGACGTCGCAACCGCTGTC
>DUKU01000142.1:10754-11642 GCA_013329135.1 Thermoplasmata archaeon | reverse complement strand
TCTTCGCCTCCTTCCTGAACGCGATTATGACCCTGTCGGGGAGTAGCGTCAGGGAGCCCAGGGACAACGACGGGTCGCTCATGAACCTGCGATGATAGTCGCTCAGGACCAGCCTAAGCTTCACGTGACACCTGGCCTTTATCGGCAGGTCGACGACGCCGTTCTCACGGTCGAGTTTGTACGCCTGGTTCTCCGCCTTCATCATCAGTTTCTTGACATAGGGTATCCGACATGGACCATTCTTCGCCCAGCGTCTTCGGAGGTTCTTGAGCACTGAGCCAGCGACCTCGAGGGAGCAAACCAAGTGCTGCGCATACATGCTAGGGTGTTCTTCCCTGAATGCCTTGTATACCAGTTTGACAAGTGCTCCTCTCGAAGACACCTTTGCCTGGAGCCCGACCCTGATCGCGTGATTGACCACGAGGCGGAAGTCCTCCATGAGCATCTTCGCCTCCGTAGGGAGCTCGCCGTCGATCCGGAAGACCACCGCTTTATAAAGCATCCAATGTGCGAGATGACGACTGGCATATGCCCCTTATCCACTACATGTAAACTACCTGGCACTCGTTCAAATCGAGATGCGGCAGAACGCCAAAGGCTTAAGAGGGGCAGAGTTTATTTACCCGAAGAACATGTTTCAGCTTCCCTGAGCGGAGGGGACCTTATGAACGACGATGACCTCATGAAAGTCAAGATATGCTTCATCGGAGACGCAGGAGTCGGCAAGACCAGCCTCATCAAGAGGTTCGTCCTGGACGTCTTCGACGACAGGTACATTGCCACCATCGGTACGAAGGTCACGAAGAAGATCGTGGAGGTCAACGACCAGGGGACCAACGTCAAGGTCATGATGCTCGTCTGGGATATCATGGGCCAGAAGGGCTTCAG
>DUKU01000142.1:0-10556 GCA_013329135.1 Thermoplasmata archaeon | reverse complement strand
TGCGACCTGACCAACAAGGAGACCCTCGAGGAGCTCAGGTACTGGATCAAGGCCCTGACCGATGTTGCGGGCGATGTCCCGATCGTGTTCGCGGGCAACAAGGCGGACATGGAGAACGAGCGCGTCATTAAGGACACTGACCTTCAGGAGCTAGCCTCGAAGTACAAGGCGAAGGCTTTCATGACGAGCGCGAAGACCGGCCAGAACGTCGACGAGGTCTTCAAGGCGCTCGGTCTGGCGGTGTCCGAGAAGATGGGTTCGAAGTAGGCGCCAGTACCCATTACCACCCCTGATAACGATTTGAGAACGCTTATAAGCCCAGCGAAGGCTATGAATGTACCTGCGTAGCGAAAAGAGGGGCGACTGAAGCGCATGAAGGGAGTTCACGCAGGACGCATCATCCCCGCTCGGGTTCGGGGCGGCTCAGCTGCGGTTCTGCTCGCTGCACTAATCGTTGCCGGGTCCCTCGTGCCGCTCCTCGATTCCTCTTCAGGGATAGTCTCCGCCGATTCACTCCCGAGTTGGTCGAAGGTCCTTAGGATGCACGAGGGTGTCCCTTCCAGCACGAGCGACTACGACTGGCTGAACACTTCCGCTCCTCAGGACCTGGGCTACCTCGATTACGACGGTGACGGCCTCCTGGGTGTGACGATCAGGAAGAACCTGCCTTCTCAGAGGTGGAGGCACTTCTGGGCCATGGACCCGGTCGCCAACGAGGACATCAGGATTCAAGGCGACATAGGCGCTCACATCTGGGCTGCCTCGAGGGACAACGAGTCTGCATCCATCATGACGGTCAAGATATCGGACATCGCCCCTGGCCAGTGGAGCCTTCCCGACTCGTGGGCGGTCGTGGGCGAGGCGAGCATACCGCTTCAGGGGCCGGTGTTCTCTGCGTTCAAGGCTTATGACATGACCATATCCTCCATCGACTACACTCTGCTCGATGGCCACCGCCTCGTGATGACGATCATGAGGGGAGACTCTCTTAACGACGGTCTCCTGATACTCTATGACAACGACATATTCGATTCCTACATCACGGTCCCCGTCCTCGACTTCGTGTCTGTCTCCGAAGTCTGGACAGAGGACGAGGCCGGCGTGCCATGTGACACGTTCTCCGATACCGAGCCGATAATCGTATGGGCCAACTTGAGTGACCCGTTCGGGAGCTACGACATCTCCGGGGCGGATCGCACTGTGGCCTACGCCTCCAACGGCTCCGTGGTATCGCCGAGGTCCCCGATGACCGTGGCCCAGGTCGACCAATCAGTCGACTCTTCCTGGACATCGTTCACATGCGCAATCGGTCCGCTCATGAACGGTACGTACACGATTCTGGTCAACGGGAGCGACGCGGAGGGTTCGCCTACGTGGATGAACCTGACGGTATCCGTGGTGTCTGTGGACCATTTCTCGGTCGAGGCTCCGGCCGTTATAGTCGCTGGCTCGGCGTTCACGATGACCCTGACGGCGCTGGACCCGTTTGACGCGGTGATACCCAACTGGCGCGGGACGGTCAACATAGAGGCATTCGAGGAGGACATGGTGACCTCGGCCGAAGGATCGCTGTCCACGACCACGGCAGACTTCAACGGCTCCGGGGACGGGACGGTCACGATCACGGACCAGACATACGACTTCGGTGAGGATTCGATCATCATCAGGGCATCTTCCAACTCCCACTATGGCTGGAGCGCCCCGATCACTGTCTTCAGCGGCCCCGTGGCCTCAGTCGTCCTCGAGCCCGGGGAGGACTTCGGGCTGACCGCGGGCGATTCACGGACATTCACTGTGACTGCATTCGATTCCCTGGGGAACACGAACGCGAGTTGGTCCCCCTCATGGACCCTAGAGGGCGCGATAGGCTCACTGGCCCCTGCGGTCTTCTCGGCCACCCTGGCCACTGACACGGCTGGTGTCGGAACGGTGAAGTGTGAGGACGGGGCGACCGGAGTCGATGCTTCGGTCGAGGTGACCGTCGTCGCGGGATTGCTTGCCAGGATTGTAGTGACTCCCTCCGGCCCGTTGACCGTCAAGGAAGGCCAGTCCGTGTCCCTTTCGGCCGTCGGGTACGACTCCAGCGACAACGTCGTTCTGCTGTCCAGCCCGTCTTGGTACACCGACACATCCGGTGTGGTGACAGGTTCCGGGTCCACGGTATCATACACTGCTGGTTTCATCCCTGAGAGCGGGGTCATAACCATCTCGGTCGGTTCCGTGAGCGCATCAGTGGCCGTGACGGTGACGAACGCGTTGGATGGTCCATGGCTGACCACAATACCGTCGCAGATCGCCAACGAGGACAGCACATGGAGCATCAGTCTCACGTCTTACTGGAACCACGTGAACGGGACCTCCGGGCTCAGATGGTACGCCGAAGGCGTGGACAGCTCTCTGTACCTTGTTACACACGACCCAGCGTCGGAGGCGATAGTCGGTTTCATCACCCAGCCCGACAAGTCAGGCACGGACACTTTCAGACTCTGGGTGAGGGATTCGAGCGGCTACTCGACATATCAGGATGTGGTCGTGAGCATCCAGCCTGTGAATGACCGGCCTGTCTTCGTGCACACCCCTCCGACGGAATACTATGTGAAGTTCAACACGCCTTACTCGTTCGATTTCGACTACTACGTCTCGGACGTGGACAATGACCCCGATGAGCTCTCGATGCTCGCGTCTGCCTCGGAATGGGGTTCGATCGTCTTCGACGGGTTCATATCGTCATTCCTGTTCGAGGAGAAGGATGGGACGACCAGCTACTTCGAGACGATGAAGCTGACTCTGACCGATGCGGGCTCCGGCGTCGCGGCCGACTCCACAAACTCCGCGTACCTCAACATCGTCGTTTGGGTCACGGACGATACGCCCCCGGCCCTGGACGAGGCACTCCCTGACGTCGATTATCTCAACGAGGGAGACATGGATGTCCCGGTCTTCGACCTGGACGACTACTTCTTCGACATCGACGAGGACATCCTGATCTACAAGTATGGCTTCCTGAATATCGAGGTGTTCATCAACGCGACAACCCACGAGGTGTCCATGTCCGCGCCCTACGAGTGGTCTGGTGTCACGGACGGCACGTTCACGGCTGTGGACCCGATCGGCGCCTTCAAGACGGACACGGTCACCGTGACGGTGTCTCCTGTCAACGACGCCCCTTCGGTCTCGTCCCTGAAGGATGTCCATGTCCGCTACGATACTGAGTACAGGCTGGACGCGGAGATGTATGTCGATGATCCTGACCATTCATTCAGCGAGCTGACATTCACATTCAGCAGCGGGTACGTTTCCTACTCTGACGGCGATATATGCTTGCTCTTCCCCGCCGATCTCTTGGGTGGTCCATACACCGACGCGTACATCGTGACGGTGACGATGACGGTCGAGGACCCCGAGGACGCATACGCGGTTGGCGCGTTCAATGTCACCGTGAGCGACAACTACCCTCCTGAGATAGCGACTCCGGTGCCTTATCCCGAGATCCTGTCGTTCCCCGAGGATGGATATCTGAACGGTTCCATCGACCTGGACGTTCTGTTCTACGACATTGACGACTCTGAACTCCAGTATGTCGCGGAATGTGAGAGTGAGGGCAGCTGCGTCTTCGTGGCCATATACTCGGATGGGACTGTGAATTTCACGGCGGCTGCGAACTGGTCCGGGTACGAGGTCGTTGAATTCACAGCGTTCGATGCGCACCACGCCTGGATATCCTGGACCGTCACGATCGTGGTCACACCCGTGAACGACGCGCCCGTCGTTGAGCCCATCTCTGATATGAGGCTCACGGGCTGGTCCAGGAGCTTCCAGATGTTCATCTGCCAGTTCATCTCGGACATAGAGACGGCTTACGTGGACCTCGTCATCGTCGCCACCCCGGAGGCATATGTGTCCGCCGTCGGATGGTATCTCTATGTCAGCATGCCTGACGACCTCGACGAGATATCCGTGACGATCTACGTGGTCGACGCGGACGGCGCGCGCTCAGAATCGGTCACGTTCACGATCGCGATCACCAAGACGATGGCCGAGATGATAGGGTACCCGTACACACTCCCGCTCGTGCTGCTGGCGGCGGGCGTCGCCAGCTACTTCGCGGCCAGCAGGCTGCCCAGGCCGTACTCGTTGGAGAACCTGTTCCTGATACACAACGATGGCAGACTGGTGGCACACGTGACGAGGCATGAGAACACCACCATCGACAAGGACGTCGTGAGCGCGATGTTCACGGCCGTGCAGGAGTTCGTCCGCGATTCGTTCCAGGCGGGAGAGGTGGGGCTCAAGAAGCTTGAGATCGGCGACAAGAACGTCATGATCGAGAAGGGCAAGTCCGTCTATCTAGCCATGATATACACAGGCTGGCCGTCGAAGGACATCTTCGCGTCGATAACGATGCTCATCCGGGACATCGAGGAGCGCTATGGCGAGAGGATCGCCCGGTGGAACGGCACGATGAGGACCGTGAAGGGTGTCGATGAGATGCTCTTGAGTTTCATGTCAAATGCCTTCAAGCCCGGCTCGTGGGTCTCCGAGGAGGAGATGGGCGAGGAGGAGTGGGTCGACATCCTGTCCAAGGAGTCGTAGAACGGTTTCGGATCAGCGTGTCTGCGCGACCCTGAGGGCATAGTCGACGAGTCGTTCCTTGGGCTCCCCGAGCTCGATGTCGTATTCCTGCTTCAGCCGCATCGCCATCTCCCTGCGCATGAACGATATGGGGATGCAGCCGGCGTACAGGAGCGTGTCGTGGAAGAGCTTGATGGAGAACCGGTCACCCATTGCATCCTTCACGTCGTCGAGGAGTTGCAGCAGTCTCATCTTGCCGATGAAGTACGATAGGTAGTACGTGGGATTGTATGAGTAGCTCCTCGCTTCGCTCATGGCTGCGTCACTCTGCATGCTGGTCTCGCGGACGAGCATGGCTGCGACCTCCTCCGGCGTTATCTCGCCTCTCGACAGCTTCACATCTGCGGCAACACGGACTATCCTGAACATGAGGTCGCTCAGTTGTGCGAGCCTACCCTCGGGAGTGTTGTTGAAGCCCAGCTCCAGCATCAGTTCCTCGCAGTAGAGTGCCCACCCTTCTGCGAAGTCTATGGATGTGCTGAGGACACGGATGAACGAAGGGTGCGTGTTCCCGCATATACCTTGGAGATGGTGTCCTGGGTATCCCTCGTGCACTGCCGTGTTCGCAATCAGTGCGTAGCAGTGGTCTTTGATCGTCTCGGGCTTCTCGTTCGGCGTCACCAGGAACAGGCCAGTGCGGTCCCCAGTGAACTTGCCGGGCTCGAACTGCGCGGCGAAGGGCGCCACGTGGCGCATGAATGTCGGCGTCTCGGTCACGATCAGCCTCTCTCCGTCCGGGATTGTGACCAGGTCCTTCTCGAGCAGGAAGTCCTTCGACCTCTGGATGTCGGTCCTGTAACACGCGAGGACGGCATCGTAGTCGGCGGGGTGCATGGATTTCACAAGCTCCAGCGCCTCTTCGACCGAACCAGACCGGACGATCTTCCTCGCCACGGATGCCATTTCGTTCCGGGTCTTTCTCCGATGGACCTCGCCGATCCTGAGCGCCTCATCGGGGGTGACATCGAAATCCTTGAGTCTCATGTACTCTTCGAACATCTCGGCTGACATGTGCATTGAAGATGTCGCCACGGACAGTACCTCTCTCTCAATCCAGAGGTTGTACTCTGCCAATGCGGACTTCGTGATCGCGATGTTGGACGAGAGCCTCATGGTCCTGTCGGTCCTGCCCAGCATATCCAGAGCATGGGCCTCGATGACGTCGAGGAACTTCCCCAACTCCTTCCCTGTCTCCAGGGCGATTTCGTTCCACAACCTGCAAGGAGAGACGAGCGAGCTCTTGGACCGTTCAAGGTATTGCGGAACCTTCTCCAGCCTGGATATGATGGCGTCGATTCTCTTCTCGAGAGGGTCGTCATCCCTGGTGAACAGGAAGAAGAGGGCGCTGCCGAGGTCTTCGGCCGCGATGGCCATCCTTTCGTGCATCCTCAACCGCTCGACCTCAAACGTCCTCAGCCGGAGGATATGGATCGCGAGGTCCCTGTCGATGCGTTCATCTTCGGTCAGATGGTTGTCAGAGAACTCCTCGAGCTTCCTCAAGAACTCCCTCATCCGGTCCGCTTGATGCACGTACGCCTCCTGTGAGAGATCCTTCATGTGGCCGTCGTACTTGCGCCATCCGAGCTTGGTGGCGTGCGTGGGATCCCAACTGAGGACTTCGTCTAGGATGTCTTCTGTCAGCTCGAGGAAGAGGTGATTCGCTGACGTGCTCGCACGAACGACTCGCTGCGATATAAATGCTTATATAATGCCGTTTAGGGCCAGTCAGCGTTCGAGCCCCGACCTCGAGACTCTTCGCCGCCATTCTCCAGCTTCGGGCCGTTAATAAGGCCTTCCTGCAAAGGCTTATACTCCGCCTGTCTAATCCCAAGAACCCAGATGTCAAACCCAAGTGGTCAATCCGTCACTGTCACTCTTCGACGTGACCTGGGCCTTTTCGACGTGACCATGATAGGTGTCGGTGCCATGATCGGCACCAGCATCTTCGTCCTGATAGGCGTCACGACAAGAGAGGTCGGGGCAGCGGTCATGCTCGTGTTCGTGCTGAACGCCCTTGCCACGGTGTTCACCGCGGGCACATACGCAGAGCTGGGGTCGACATTCCCTGAAGCTGGGGGTGGGTATCTGTGGGCCAAGAAGGGCCTGAGACATCCAGCTGCGTTCATGTCCGGATGGCTGTCCTGGTTCGGACACACGGTCGCGTGCAGCTACTACGGTCTTGGACTGGGCTACGCAGTGGTGGCCTTCGCTGGATACTTCGATGTCGACCTGCTAGGCATGAGCGACGAGTTGATCGTCAAGGTGTTCGCGTGCGCGGCGATCCTTTTCTTCTTGGGCGTGAACTACGCGGGTGTCGGGGCCACTGGCAAGGCCGGCACGTCAATCACACTCATCCAGATACTGATACTGACGTTCTTCATCGCGTTCGCGGTGCTGTACGCCCTCGATGCGAAAGGTGTCCAGATCATGGACAACTTCTACCCCATCTTCCCGGAGGACAAGGGTCTGACGGATGTGTTCATGGTCATGGGGTTCACGTTCATCGCGTTTGAGGGGTACGAGATCATCGTACAGTGTGGGGAAGAGGTCAAGAACCCGAAAAAGAACGTCCCGAGAGCCATATTCCTGTCGGTACTCGTGGCAGCCGTCCTCTACCTGAGCGTCGCGTTCGCCTGCCTGGTGAACTTCACACCGGAGTGGCTCGGCAACGAGGGTGAGAATGCGGTCATCTCCGTCTCCCAGCACGTCATCCCGTACTTCGGCGCGCCGCTCGTGATATTCGCCGGAGTGCTGTCCGCGATGGCCGCCCTGAACGCCACAGTGTTCTCGTCGTCAAGGGTCAGCTTCGCCATGGGCCGGGACAAGTCCCTCCCGAAGATGTTCGGTTCCATCCACAGACGGAGGCGGATCCCGCACAACGCCATATTCATCACGGGCTTGATCATGCTCTTCATGGCCATCTTCTTCCCGTTGGAGGTGGTGGTCGCTTCGACCGCTATCATGTTCCTGCTCCTTTTCACGTTCGCCAACGCAGCTTCGATAAAGCTCAGGCGGAGGCTCACCAAGATAGACATCGGCTTCAAGACGCCGTTCTTCCCGCTCTTCCCTGTTGCGGGCATCGTCTGTAGCCTCTCCATCGCTGGATACCTCTACCTCTTCATGCCGATAGCGTGGTACATCACCGCGGTATGGGTCGCCGTCGGATTGGCCCTGTCGGCCTTCGCGAAGCCCTCCGACGAGTACCAGTCCATCGTCGAGAGGAGGAGGGTGCCTCAGAAGCCCCTCCCGAAGGAGAAGATCGAGAGGTACAGGGTGTTCCTCGCGCTCGGCGACCTCGGGGACCTGAGGCTCGTCGAGACCGCGGGTATAATCGCCAGATATTTCAGGGGCGAGCTGACGGTGAACAATGTCGTCGAGGTGCCGAGGGCCATGCCCCTGGAGGCCATCAGTAAGGACTATGTGGATGAGATCGCCCAAGGCCTGAAGAAGGCGATCAAAGTCGCCCCATCCACTGTCGACGTGCGGCCCGTTGTGTCGGTGTCGTACTACGTTCCCGGGGCGATACTGGACCAGATCAAACACGAGGCCGCGAACCTGCTCGTGCTCGGGTGGAAGGGTACGAAGAGGCGCGGTAGGACCATCCTGGGAAGGAACCTGGACGAGGTCGTCAGGCGGGCCCCGTGCGATGTCGCGATCATCAAGACCAAGAGGCTGAGCAAGAACATCGAGAGGATCCTGGTGGTCTCCGGCAGGTACTTCGAGACGCGGAAGGCCCTCCTGCTGGCTCTCCCGATAGCGAAGGAATACGGCGCCTCGATAGAGATCCTGGCGGTCATCACGGACGACCGGCAGGTCGCCCTCGCGAAGGGCAACGCGGAGCGGCTGAGCAAGATGTGCACGAAGGTCAACGTGGCACATGAGGTCCGCTACTTGAGGTCCAAGTCGCTCGTGAGCGCCGTTCAACAGGAGACCCAGAAGTCCGATCTCCTGGTCATGGGTGCGGGTGCCCAGACGGCGATCGAGAGGACGCTGTTCGGCGCGTCCTATGACAGGATAATACGGACTGCGGATGTGCCCGTGCTGGTCCTGAAGACGACCAACGTCGGCAAGACGACGCAACCGGGAACCACGACGTTCCCGCAGTTCATGCCGCCCGGCAGGACGACCTAGGCGATCGAGCTTCCGAAGAGCTCCTCCAGCGCCTTCCGCGCCGTCTTCGTGAGGTCCATCGTCTTCGCTTCGTCAAAAGTGACCCACTTGATGTCGGTGACCTCGTCGCAGACCCGCTCCTTCCCCCCGATTGGTTTTGAGAGGAAGTCGACGAGCACATAATGGTACTTGACCCTCTTCGCATCGTCCAGGTCTATCATGTCGAAGACGTTGATCAGCTCCAGTATCTCCACCTGGATGCCGGTCTCCTCCTCGGTCTCCCTCGCCGCGGCTTCGGACAGCTTCTCCCCGACCTCAACGAGCCCTCCGGGGATGCTCCATTTGCCCGCGCCAGGGTCGAACGCGCGCCTCACAAGGAGTATCTTGCCGTTCTTGATGGTCACAGTGCCAACGCCTACGAGCGGTATCTCCGGATACTCCCGCTTCGGTCCCTTCATCTCGTCACCTGTCATCTCATGACCTCCCTCGCCCTCTGCGAATGTGAATGAACAGTACCACCGAGACAATGGCCGCCGACATTATAGCTGTCCCGAAAATCAGTAGCGTGTAGTCGTCGCCATCATCGACCAGCAACAGGCCTCCCAGGAGCGCTTCCGTGACAGCCTCGAGCTGCTCGGGGGAGAGTATGTCGACGGTGTCGTATGATGTATGATAGCTCGGGTTCACTGGGAAGAACAAGTCGTCCAGCTCCTCGACGACGAGCATGCTCGGCATCCCCTCATCCCAGAACGAGCTGTGGTCGCTGTATGTGATGGTGGGGTCCACGAGCACTTCGAGGTCAAGGTCCGTCCCGAACCTGTCCACAGCTCTCGAGGTCGAGTCCGCGAGTGCGTATCCGTCGTCGTTGACGACCAGCACGGCTTTGTTGTCGTTCCCATCGCGGTACCCGATCATGTCGAGGGTCGCCGTGCCCGAGTAGACATGCCCCAGCGAGGCCTCCTGGGCTGCGAAGTGCTGGCTGCCTCTGCGGCCCCCAGTGTTGTCGTACCCGTACTCTTCCGCACCGAACATGACGAACTTGACCGTCGCTGGAAAGCCCGATGACTTCAGGACCCTGGCCATCTCGAGCACGGCGGCGACCCCGGACGCGTCGTCGTCAGCCCCCGGGGCGGTCAGGTTCTCTGCCGTCGAGATGTTGGAGACCCACATGTTCTCAGAATCGTAGTGAGCACCGAACAGATACATGTCCGCCTCTCCGTCGCTCCCATGGAGTGTGGCCACCACGTTCGAGACCCGGGTATCCTCGACCATGAAGTACTGGTACTCTACCGGTATGCCGATCTCCTCGAATGCTTCATACAGGAATTCGGCCGCTTGTCGAGACGATTCGAGGTGGAACTCCCTCGACCCGAAGTCCTGGAGCGCATCGACGGTCCCCATCATCCGGTCAATGTCGATAGATGCCACGAGCGCGTCATCATCGGTCTCGGCGACGGAGCTGGCCCCTGCCGTTCCGGGTGCCCATGTCAGAATACTCGATAATGAAAGCGCGACGAGAGCGGTCCAGGCTGCAGACCACATCCCCGTGGACGCATGCCGCTCCTGAGATGTTTCCCTCGACATCACGGGATACCCTGAGAGGTCAACAATATAAAGTCGATTTCGCCATACTCGACTCGTGGACCTCGAAGGTGTCTTCAGGCAGGTGGGCAAGCAGCTGTCGGCCGGCAGGGTGTCAGCAGAGTATCACCCCTACAACGAGCTGAAGCACACTTGGCGGCAGAGACAGAGCACGATATCGTTCGGGATAAGTGACTACATGGACACTGCCCCAGAGGCTGTCACTGAGGCCC
>DUKU01000187.1 GCA_013329135.1 Thermoplasmata archaeon | reverse complement strand
GTTGTCGATAGTCTCCGTAGCCCAGAGTTCGACCAGCTTCGGGATGTCGATCCCGAGCCATCCGACATCGCTTGTGACTGCGAACGTGCCGTAGGAGTACCAGTCGTAGTCCCCGCCGGGACTGACCCACGTCGTGGAAGAGGAGTTCCTGGCCCAAGTGACCTCGGACTCGACGAAGGGCGACGAGAGCGAGTACGCGTCGAACGTGACTTCGGAGCCCTTCGAGCCAGGGATCTGGTAGAGCCACAATGTGGCATCGGCCACCACCGCGTCGGTGGGCATCGACGAGAGGTCGAACCACATGACGATGTGGAGCCTCTTGCTGGTCTCCGAGTCCAGGAACAAGCTGTCCGCCCCATCGTAATTGTCGTTGACCTTGGTCTCTGAGATGTAGGAATCGACTCCTTCCGGCCCTGGCTGCGACTCGAAGGCCAGGCCCGGGTTCTCCACATCGACCATCACTGACCCTGGCACCGTTGCAAGGTCCACGTTGTCCGTCGTCCCGGCCGAGTAGTCGCTGGCTTCGTGGTCGCCATCTGACTGATTCAGATGTTGCAGCAGGGCGTCCCCACTCGACAGCTCCACATCGGTGAGGTCGTAGCTGTCGGCGTCGTCGAAGTCCCACACGACAGAGTTCGTATCGTCCGCGTTGTCGATGACCACGGGATCGGACGAGGCGCCACCGCTCGTCATCACGAGGGACGAGAGGAGCATGACCGCGCAGACCGAACAGGCCGTGACGGCCCTGGCGAGAATGAACAGGTCGCCAGACAGATCCGCAGTCTCATTATGAGATGACATGGGTTGGGCACCATCGCCTCTGGTGGGCGATTCTTAAGAACTCGTTCCCGGCCTATATATACGGCCGACAGCAAGTTATCGTGATTGATAACGCTCCTGGCCCAGAGGCGCCAGTATGCCCTTCGAACGGGTCTCGGAGCCAGCTCCCTCGCGCACACTGACAAGCTCATATACGACCTGCGCGCCGGTCAGCGCCTCAACATGCCCGGCAGGGATTTGGTCACTGACCACAGCTTCCTGACCCCGTCCACGAACTCCTTCCTGAACACGGCCGCGGTCAGGACCCCGAGGAACAGGAGGGCGAACCCGTAGTCAGACAGGATGCTTGTCGTGCCCATGTCCTGCAGCTCCTTCATCCCCCAGTCGGCCGTGAACCCTATGTCGAACCCGTCGGAGGCGGTGAAGGTCACCCCCAGGTCGAGGTAGAACTGCTCCTGCACGAAGGGCCACAGGAACGCGACCCCTCCCATGTCCAGTATCACATGCGACGCCAGGTAGAACTGCGCTATGAGCACGACTGGCACCCAATCGGGCCTCTTCAGTCTCGAGTAGATGAGGACCGCCATCGGCATAAGCACAATCGGTATGAAGCTGTGTCCGAGGGCCCTATGCAACCCGAACAGCGCGTCGAGGTCCGGCAGCACCGCCAGGGGTGCCAGGAGCACGGCCCTCCTCGTATCGACCTTGAGGGCCAGGAGGAACAACAGGGGCAGCACCAAGTGCATCAGCGGGTCCATGGCATAGTCCTGGGACGAGGAGGCAGCACGGACTATGTAAGCATTCCCACGGGGCTCAGGCCAGCAGCGCGAGGAACCAAGCGGGCATGACCGCCGCATCGTCTGTCATCTCAAATGTGTCCCTCGAGGCGACGATACCGAGGGGCGCCTCGTCGTGCTCGTCCAGGAACGCCCTCAAACCTCTCATGTCGCACTCCTCCACCCTACGAGCGTATTTGACCTCGACCGGAAGGAGGATTCCTGACACCGAGGCGACCACGTCGACCTCCGGCCCCTGCGACCCGTGCCGCCAGTACCAGGGTCCGGGGCCGGAAATGCGGCCCCGCCTCAGCTGCAGCCTAAGCATGTGCGCGAACACCGTGCTCTCCACCGATCTGCTCTGCCACCTCTCGGAGCCAGGAGTCATTCCCAGCCCCTCCCTGAACGCATTGGCGATTCCAGGGTCGACCGCGTGCACCTTCGGCCGATGCCGTGTGACCGTCCTCGCGCTCCTCGAGTACATGGGAGCCCTCTTGAATAGCCATGCGGACTCGAGGAACTCGATGTAATCTGTGAGGGTCCGGAAGTTCACCCCAAGGTCCCGCGAGAGGCTCTCATACGACACGATGCTGGAACTCTCGTGGGCGAGGGTCATGACAAGTCTGTCCAGACCCTTGGGGTTCCTGATGTTGTGGAACCGAACGAGGTCCTTGTACACTGTCAGGTCCCCGATTGCTTTCAGGGTAGCCAACGCGACGCCGTCATCCGCCTGCGTGAGGATTCCAGGATATCCCCCTCGGAGCAGGTAAAGCCCGAAAGCGGTTTCCATGCCCGTCCTTCCTCTTGGAGTCCCAGTCAGGGCCTCTGCGAACCTCCCTCTGAACTCTCTTGTGCTGACCCTCCCGGCCCCGAAGAGGTCCTCTGACAGCCTGGATGCGAACGCAGACCATCTAGGCGCCTCCTTCGGGCCTCGGATGCTCGCGAACTCCGCAAAGCTGAGAGGGAGGATCAGATGCGGTGTCAGTCTGCCCGTGAGAGATTCCGAAGCTCCCACGAGGACGTCGGAGCTGGAGGACCCAGAGATGGCGAATCTGATCGGGAGACCGAGGTCGTACCATCCTTTCAGGCGCGAACTCCACCCGTCAGCCGCATGCACTTCGTCCAGGAACACATGAACGTCGGAGCCGGCGGACCGCCATTCCTTCCTGAGCACGGTACGCCTGAAATGCTCGAGCACTTCGGAGATCGGGTCTGCCGAACTGCTTGCGAGCAACACGGTGTCGAAGTTGGCGTACAGCACGTGGTCGCTTGGCACACCAGAATCAAGGAGTGCGCATATCGCCCTCCTCATCAGGGTCGTCTTGCCTACCTGTCTCGGTCCTACAAGAGCGGTGATTGTGTCCCTCTGCGCCGCCTGACCGAGCTCCTCGTCGACTCCCCTCTTCGCCAGGTCGGCAGGGATGGGCGGCCTGCTGGCCGGGTCAGACCACCACGGGTTCTGGTCGGACAGGACAAAGTCGAGGGAGAGGGATCTGCCGCCTTCCATGTTAGAGTCTATGCCCTACGGCTTATTTATATTGTTGTATTATGATGCACTAAAATCTGTTATTTTATTGTATTATACTGCAACAAAATGAACTCGCCCCGTCCGTTGTGCCGAGCGTCTCCTCTTCACGACATGCCCTGCCAGCACCAGTCGGCACAACCTCTTTATGCCCATTCCCCGTTCATTC
>DUKU01000166.1:3281-3449 GCA_013329135.1 Thermoplasmata archaeon | reverse complement strand
TCCCCCACTTCCCCTTTTCTTTCAACCATGCTCAACAGCGCCAGTCATGTACTGAGAAAGAGTAAAATCGGTGGCATGTGTTTGCATGCCCGATACGCATGGACTTCGTTTCGAAGGTCTCGTATGGCGACGCCTACCCTGCCAAGATGGAGTGCCAGAACGGCATGT
>DUKU01000166.1:2462-3111 GCA_013329135.1 Thermoplasmata archaeon | reverse complement strand
TTCGTAGGCTCGGCGAACATGTGCTTCCAGATAGTCTTCAGATCCGTTGCCCAGGGGTTGGGCATGACCCTGCTCGGTTATACTTGCAGGGCCGTCGGGGACCTCCAGACGGTGGACGGTTTCAAGAAATTCGTAAGGATCAACCTGTATCCCGAGATGCGGTTCGCTGAAGGCGCGAGGACCGAGAACCTCCAGAAGGCGATCGATGCGACGAAGAAGAGATGTCTCGTGACAAACTCCATGAGCTGCGAAGTCGTGGTCGAGCCCAGGGTTCTCTGAGGCGGTATCATGTGCAGGATGGTTGGTGTCGTCTTCCGGGAACGGCCGAGCATCGGCGCGTTCAGGGACCTCCAGCACGTGGCAGAGGTCGGACGCGTCCCCGAACAGGGGGATGAGCTGCCTGGTCACAGGGACGGCTGGGGCATCGCGTCTTTCAGGGCAGGGTCACCGAGATACATGGGCCGTAGCGAGCGGCCGATGCACATGGACCCGTCGTACGATTCCGCCCTCCGTGACGTCGCCTCTCTGGTCGGTCCGAGCATCACGATCGTCCACGCCAGGCGCGGTTCCGAAGGCTCCACATCGTTGGCCAACACACACCCTTTCATCTCGGACGGGATCGTATTCGCGCACAACGGCACAGTGAAAT
>DUKU01000166.1:0-2356 GCA_013329135.1 Thermoplasmata archaeon | reverse complement strand
GTTTCACCCTGAGACGACGAGGAAGGCCAAGGGGCAGACGGACAGCGAAAGGCTGTTCATGGCCCTTTTGGACAGATATGACGAGAAGAAGGACCTCGGGAGTGCCTTGAGGTCCCTGATCCGTGAGGACGTTCACGGACACGATTACTCAGCAGCCATCCTCATGGTCTCAGATGGCAGGACCTTGCTCGGATACCGAGGTTACGCTGAGGAGAAGAACGCGTGGTACTATGGCCTGAATGTGTCAAGGTGCCCCGGCATCGTGACTCTCTTCCAGGAGACCATCCAGGGCTACGCGGGTGAAGTCAGCCATGTCAGCAACGGCGAGATGGTCGCAGTCAATCTCGAACTCGAAGTGCGGAAGGAGCGGGTGCTCTAACTCTCGGACTTCCTCGCGGCCAGCCTGATCGCCTCGGTGACGCTGTCCCTGGGCATTATGGTGGCGATCGGCAGGTCGACGACACGTTCGACAGTCGCGCTCACGATGGGTGCACACACGATCGCGACGGCTCCGTCCCTCTCGGCTCTTATCGCAGCGACAATCGCGTCCTCGATTGTGGAGGCTGGATACTCTCGCACGCGCACGCTCGTGTCCCCTATAGACACTGATCTCTCCTCCACCTCGTCAAGCACGTGTCGCGCGGCCACTACCGCGATGAAGTTGCCCGACCTGAGTCCCTCAGCCTCCCTCAGAGCGCTCACGATCTTCCGGAGTATGCCGAGACTGGGCGATCTGTTCTCGTTGGTGATCTTGTACAACGTGCTCGGGGAGACCCCCGCCTTTTTCGCGAGATCCTGTACGTTCATGCCTAGCTCATCGAGCGCCTCGCCGAGAGCGGCTTTGAACGCCTCATCGGACCTAATGGCGCCTGCAACGACTTTCCTAGATGCATCTTTCATGTTTCCGACATGTGCAAATAACTGCGGAGCTATTTATACAGTTGTACCATTCAGGTGGCACTAATCTGCAAAGGGTTTAATAAGCCGCCACCGATTGACGTCATCATAGGGGAGCCATATGGAGAAGAGAGTCCTCGTGTTGTCAATCGTAGTCGCGGCCGCGATAGTACTTGCAGGTGTCGCCACAGCGCTCTATCTGGGCAGTGGCTCTGACGAAGGCAGTGTCGGCTACGTGACCATGGCCCCAAGCCTCATGGACGGCTGGCTCGCTTCGAACCAGTCGGACGCGTACATCGCGTGGGAGCCATATGTTTCCTCGTCAGTGGTCGCCGGCACGGGGCGTGTGATCATGTGGACGAATGAGATCATGCCCAACCATCCGTGTTGCGTCGTGGCTGTGTCGGAGGACTTCCTGGACTCCCCTGACGGGGCCGACCTCACGGCCAGGTTCCTGAAGGCCCACATCGAGGCGAACAGGTGGATGGGGGATGCCCTGGCGGACCCTGAGGGAGCGAACTACAGCCTCCTTCTCGACATGGCCGCGGATTTCACCTTGCGTAGCCAGGCCGTTGTTGAGGAAGGGCTCGGACACGTGGAGTTCGGGTACGAGATGGGCGATGACTTCCTCTCCGCGCTGAAGCAGTTCACTGACATGTACATCGAGTCCGACATCATCACCAACGACACTCTCTCTGGCCTTGGTTACGCCGATGCCAGCGAGTTCATAGACGATTACGTCGACGAGTCGTTCCTCGTGACCGCCGATCCTATCGAACCTAGCCCGACGATCATGAACCCTGCGGACGAGGATGCCATAAGGTTGGGGTATCTGTCTGGCGACCTTCACCAGCTGGCGCAGTTCGTGGCACAGAACAATACAGTTGGCGGAGGGGAGAAGGACCTGTTCGAGACCTACGGACTGAACGTGGACCCGTTGTCTCCGTACGCCAACGGTGGAGCGGTCATGGATGCGTTCAACCTCGGCGATGTCGACATCGGTTACCTGGGGGCTCCCCCGGCAATCCAGAAGCATGCGAACCTCGGCACGCCAGTCCGGATAGTCGCACAGGCCAACAGCGAGGGCAGCGGAATCGTGGTCCATGTCGACAGCGACATTCATACGCTCGAGGATCTCATGGGCAGGACCGTGGCCACGCCTGGCGAAACGAGCATCCAGCACCTGCTCTTGAGGATAGCCCTGGAGCGGGAGGGCATCCCGTTCGTGAAGGCGTGAGGCCCCAAACCTCTATCTCTGGACAAGTCATTGGTGAGCATGATGCCCAGAAGCTCCGTCCTGCTGGCCAGGGTCAAAGATGCTGTCGTGGCCAATTGGGTCAAACTGGTCCTTGGCCTAGTGTCGGTGTCCATATTCATCGCTTCGTGGGCGATTGCGTCCCTCTACCTCTCAGAATCGGGCAGCTCGCTGTCTCCCTTTGTCCCGGGCCCGAAGCTAGTC
>DUKU01000091.1:8805-12310 GCA_013329135.1 Thermoplasmata archaeon | reverse complement strand
GCGCCTTCAGATACTCCTCCATCACGTCTCGCTTGTAGCCGATGGGGACTATGACCTCGTCGACCTCGCTCGGAATCGAGTCTATCACATGCATGATCAGGGGCTTGCCCATGACAGGGACGAGTGGTTTCGGTATCCGATACGTGAGGGGCCTGAGCCTCGTGCCCATGCCTCCGACCAGAAGTACGGCCTTCATCTGGGGCGAGGAACGCTCTCCCCGTATAAAATCATCTTCCGCGCGGAAGGCTCCCGCTGAGTGGTCGTATCGTGGATGAGAAGGGTCTGTTGGTGCCTACTTCGGCATTATGCTGACCACGTTGTTGCCGCGGAGTATGACGGTGCCGAGCCTCTTGACCTGGTCGCCGTTGGTCTCCTCGGTGTCGTCGAGCACCATGTTCAGGTAATCGTCGAATCCGGTGAGTGTGCCCTCGAGGACCCTGCTGTCCTTGAGCAGGAGCGAGACCTTCTTGTTCATCGATTTCTCAAGTAGACTGAGAGGCATGACCATTTAGGATCACTTGACCTCGTCAATGCGGCCTCCTCACATAAACCTTTGCGTGGGGACGCTCCGGCTGACCGTACCTGGTCAGGCGGCTCAGGACTTCTTCGGAGAGCTCTTCTTGGTGAGCTCGCCCTCGAGCCAGGCCTTGACCTCCGTGCGGGAGCGCGCATCGATGCCGAATGTCTCGATGAACTTCTTCGTCGTCGTGAGTTCGTAGCTGTTCTTCCTCGGCTTGGTGCGGACCAGTCCGAGGTCCTCGAGCGATTTGACGTGTTCGTACACCTTGTTCCCTATGAGGTCGAAGAGCTTGCTCTGCAGCACAGGTTGGTAGTACGCGATGAGGGACGCCGTCTTGAGGACATCCTTCGGGATCTCCATCTCCGAGAGCCTCCACGCGTAGTCCTTGTAGTCCTTCTTGACCTGCATGGCGTACCTGGGCCCCATCTTCGAGACCTCGATGGCCCGGTCGGAGCCGTTGTACTCCTCCGCGAGCTTGTCCAGCGCGGACCTGACGGTCCTCGCGTCCAGGCCGGATATCTGGGACAGCTCCGTGACGGTCACTGGCTTCGCCGCGGAGAACAACTCCGCCTCTATGATCCGCTCACTCTTCACTTGACCACCGGCACGTTCTGAACCTGCACTGTCGCCAGCGCGGAAGCGTCCTCAAGCTGAACGATGTCCCACGGGACCTTCGCCTCTACGAAGATCATCCCGAACGGCACTTCCTCCTGCCAGACCGATATCTTGCCCATCTTCGCCAAGAATAGGGCCGCGACGAACACGGTGACCCTGTCCTCCTTCCCGGATGTGTACAGGTCCCCGATAGGGATGGGGCCGTTCCCGCACCTCTGGAGCCTCTCCCACACCGACGCGATGTCATCCTCGAGGCTCTCCTTGTGGGCCTTGTCGTCGAAGTCAGGCCTCTTGTACTTCTGCATGAACTTGGCGAGTTCCTTGCGTATGTCGCTCTCCTTCTTCGCCTCGTCGAAGGCGTCCAGGAGGTCGATGAGCGTGACCGGTCTGTCGGACTTGCGTCTGACCTTCTCGTCTATGGGCATCTCCTCAGCGTACAGGAGCGCCTCGCCAGAGCCGAGCTCGAACGGGTCCACGAACAGGTCGAAGCTCTCGGGCTCCCAGCCGTCGAACATGACCTCGACCGTCTCCGGCTTCTCGGCCCTTCTCAGGGCCTGCTCGCTCTGGAGTTTCAGTATCTCCCAGGCCATGTAGACTATCTTGCCCGCGATGACGAGGTTGACCTCGTCGGCCTTCCTGATCTTCGCGAGGTACAGCTTGGAGAACTCTATCAGGTTGATGTCCCACGGGTCGAACCTCTGCTGCACGACCAGCTCGAAGACGAGGGCGACGCTCCTCTCGAAGGGGTCCTCGGACGGCATCAGCGTGCCTCTCTGGATCTCCTCCACCGTCTTGACATAGGATCCTATCCTGCTCTCGCGGTCATCCTGCGGCTCGTCGTCGATGAGTGACTTCTGGAACATCAGGTGGTTTATGACCTGTGCACAGTCCATCTCGCTTGCCATCATGTTCACGCGGCCTCCTGCGCCGGTGGCTGCTCTTCTTCTGCTGGCACGTCCGTGCCCTCGCCGATGTTGGGTTTGAAGACGACGTCCGACATGCCCTCGCGCTGCATCGTGACGCCAATGATGTGGTCCGACTCCTTCAGCGTGACCTTCCTCAGTGATATCTGCAGGAACTGGGCGTTCTTCGAGCCCCTCTTGACGGCCCGGGCGACGTTCTCCGCGTTGATGCCGTCGAGGAACATGTCCACCTCGTCCAGGAGGTAGAACGGTGATGGTTCGTGCGCCTGTATGGCGAATATGAACGAGAGCGCCGTGAGGCTCTTCTCGCCTCCAGATAGCGCCTCCATCCGGACGACCTTCTTGTCCTTCGGCCTCGCCTTGATTATGAGTCCGCCCGAGAGCGGGTCCTCCTCGTTCTCCAGCAGCANNNCCCTCCATCCGGACGCCCTTCTTGTCCTTCGCCCTCGCCTTGATTATGAGCCCGCCCGAGGGCGGGTCCTCCTCGTTCTCCAGGAGCAGCTCCGCGTCCCCGCCGTTCGAGAGCTCGGCGAAGGTCCTCTTGAAGTTGTCATTGATGCCGCCGAATATCCTGGTGAACCCGACCTTCTTCTTGTCGTTCAGCTCTGCGACGAGCTTTGCGAGGTTCGACTTCTGCCTCTCGAGCTGGCCTATCTCGCCCTTCATCTCGTCGTGGCGCGCCCTCTTCTCGTCGAACTCGTCGATGGCCTTGAGGTTCACCGCGCCGAGCGACGAGACCTTGCGCTCGCAGTCGGCGACCGTGACCCTCAGGTCCTCGGCCGATGGCAAGTCCTGCGGCAGCTGGACCGTGCTGTACTGTGCGAGGTCCGCCTCCGCCTCCTGCAGCCTCTTCTCCGCGTCGACTATCTTGGTCGTGAGGCTCAGGACGATATCGCAGTTCGTCTGGACCTTGCTGACGAGCTTCTCTATGCCCGCCTCGGTGTCGGTCTTCTTCTTGTAGAGCCCGTCGCGCTTGGTCCTGAGGGTGTTGAGCTTGTCTCCCATGGACCGCTCCATGTTCATCAGCGCCTTGAGCTCGGTATCCTGCTGGTCATGCTTCGAGAGGCTCTCCTTGGCCTTCGTCCTCTGCTCCTGTATCTTGGTCGTAGTGTTCTCCACGCCTGCGACGAGTTCGTCCCTGCGTGCAGTCACGAGCTCGATCTGCTTCGTGATCGTCTGCATGTCTGAGCTGAGGGCCGAGACCTCGTTCGAGAGCTCGAATATCTCGCTCTCGAGCTTCTTCAGCCTCTGGGACAGCTCGTGGGGCGTGGCCTCCAGGAGCTTCTTGTCCATGGCCTCCTTCTTCTTCCTGACCTTCTTGATCTCGTCGTCGAACCCGTCGACGTCCGCTTTGACCTTGTCGATGAGTCCGAGCGTCTCCGTGAGCTCGTTGCCCTTCGTTTCCAGCTCGGCAGCGATCGAGGCGACCTTCTGGTCGAACTCCTTC
>DUKU01000091.1:6627-8636 GCA_013329135.1 Thermoplasmata archaeon | reverse complement strand
TCTTCGCCTCGAGCCCGCCTATCTTGGCGCTCTCGCCGCTGTCCTTCGCGTTCGAGTCGCGTATCTGCCCCTCGAGCTCCCCAAGCCTGATCCTGAGCCCGCCGAGCTCTGTCTGCGTCTTCTCGGACTGNNGCCTTCTTCTCGATCTTGCCCTCGGACGCTGCCCCGAACTTGAGCATGTTCTTGTCGAGGGTCCCGCCGATCATGGCGCCGCTCGCCTCAGCGAGCTCGCCGTCGAGGGTGACGAGCCTCACGCCGCCCATGTGCTTCCTGGCCTCGCCCAGGTTCTTGACGACGACCGTGTCGCCGAACACGAACCAGAACGCGGACCTGTACTGCTCCCTGAACTTGACCAGGTCTATGGCGAAGCCCAGAGTGGAGTTGGCCGCGAGTATGGCCTTCCCTCTCGGCCTGCCGTCCAGCATCTTGTTGAGCGGTAGGAATGTGGCCCTGCCGAGCTTGTTCTTCTTCAGGTGGTCGATGCACTGGGCCGCGACCTCGTCGTTGTCGACGACTATGGATTGCATCCTGTTCCCGGCCGCGACGTTGAGCGCGACCTCGTACTCGTCGTCGACATCGGCCAGCTCCGTGACCGTGCCGTGTATCCCCTTGATGATCCCTCTGTCCCTGAGCTCCAGGAGGTTCGTTGTCGCGGTGTTGTACCCCTTCTTCACGAGGCTCACGGCCTCCGCCTCGGCCTTCATCTGGTTGTACTCCCTCGTAAGGCTCTTGACCGCGTTGTCGAGGTCCGTGTACTGCTGCAGGAGCTTCTTCTCCTTGCCTCTGAGGGAGTAGTACTCGTCCTGGAGTTTCTTGAGGTCCTTGGTGGAAGTGGATGTCTCGCTCTTCAGCTCCTTCAGGGACCAGTCGGCGTCCTTGAGCTCGAACTCGTAGGTCTTCCTGGTCTCCTCCAGGTTCGCGATGTCGAGCTTGAGCCTGGACTCGCGGTCCGCGAGCCGGTCCATCTCGAGCTTGAGCGCATGGAGTTTCTCCTCCTTCGTTGTGATAGTGACTGCGAGCTCGAGCGCCCCCTTCTGCACGGTGCTGAGCTCAGAATCGGACTTCGAGACCGCGTCCTGGTGGGACGACAGCTCGGTCCTCCGCTCCTCCAGCCCCTTGGCCTTCTCCTCGTGCTCCTTCTTGATGGGCGCCAGCTTCTCCCCGAGCGCGGTCAGGTCCTTCTGGACCGCCTTGAGGTCCTCCGACTGCGCCTTCTTGACGTCCGCGAGCGACTCGGCCATCTCGTCGGCGTTGTCCGCGGCGTCCTGTGCCCTGGCAATCTCTATCCTGAGGCTGTCGATCTTCTCCTTGATCTCCCTGGCCTCCTCGCCGCCCCTCTCAGTTATCTCGTTCTCAACGGCCGAGAGTTCCTCGGATATCTCCTTCAGGGCAGCGTCGAGGTCGGTCTTCTTCGCCTCCGCCTTCTCCTTCTCCGAGTTGAGGCTCTGGGTCTGTTCCCTCAATGACGCGATGTCCCTGTCGACGGAGTCCCTGTGCTTGCACGCCAGGGCAGCCTTCGCGAAGCTGAGCTGGTCGTGGACCTCCTTGTACTTCATCGCGCCTTCGCGGTCCTTCTCCAGCTGCTTCATCTGCTTCTTGACCTCGTCAAGGATGATCGAGAGGCGGTTGATGTTCTCCTCCGCGGCCAGCTTCTCCTTCTCCGCGTTCTGGATGTCGGCATCGAACTTGGTTATGCCCGCGATGTCGTCGAGTATGCGCCTTCTCTCTAGGTTGCTCATCTCGACTATCCTGGTGATGTCACCCTGCTGCACGAAGTTGTAGCCGTCGGCGCTTATCCTGGCGTTGGCCAGGAGGCTGTCGAACTCGCCCAACGAGGACTTCCTGTCGTTCACGTAGAAGTATGAGTAGTACCCCTCGGCCGAGTCGGAGAGCCTCACGACCCTGGTGAGCTTGACGGTGTCGGAGTCTATGGGTATGATCCTGTCCTCGTTCGTGAATATCAGGCTGACCTTGCATTCAGACGCAGGCTTCTTCTCCTTGCCCCCGTT
>DUKU01000091.1:0-6365 GCA_013329135.1 Thermoplasmata archaeon | reverse complement strand
ATCGACGTGTAGCCCTCGAGGAGCGGTATGCGCGTCTTCCGGGCGAACGATTTGAAGTTCTCTAGCTCTATCTCCTTCAGGTGCATCGAGACCGACTCCGACCGGGAAGAGAAAACAGTCTCTTGCTGACAGCTATAGCACGCTCTGTTCTCTGCATCCCATCCCATTGAGTCCGACAGATGTCGGACGGAGAATAAAATGGGTTGGAAGGTATATAATGGTTTTTGCACCAGTAGGCCTCAAGCTCCTAGGAGGCGGTCGTACGCCTCCAGGAGCTCCCCCCTGCTCTTGGCCCAAGACATGTGCGATGCGAAGTGCTCCCTGCCCCTGCGACCCATCTCGGCTACCCCCTTCGGATCCTGCTTCGACCTCAGGACCGCCTCTCGGAAGCGCGCCCTGTCGTACGCGACCACGATGCCGGAGCCCACCCGGCCAGTCATCTCCGCTATGTCCAGTCCCTGGGTGGTTATGTAAGGCTTTGCGAGTGCCATCGAGTTCAGTATCTTGCCGGGAGTGCCGACGACGTTGTTCGGATTGGCTGGGTCCATCATGGCGGTGACCAGGTCGGACGCTGCGGTCAGCCTCAGCGCCTCATCCGTCGACACGGCACCGACGTACTTCACTTGGGACCTGCCAGTGCTCTCCCTGACCTTCTTCTCGAGTGAGCCCTTCCCAGCCACGAGCACTGTCACGCCGTCTTCGGGTGTGAACGCATCCAGCAGGTCCTCGACGAACCTGCCTGGCTCGAGCGAGCCCAGGTACGACACCACGAATCCAGTGAGACCGTACCTCTCGCGCACGGCCTTCACCTCTGCGTCAGAGAGGGGAGCGATGTCCGGGCTCGTCATCACGACGCTCGGCCTCTCAGTCCGACCTTTCGAGAGCTCATGGGCCAGTGTGTCGCTGACGGTCACGACCGCGTCCGCCCTGCGCACGAGGCACGATTCAAGCATCTGCAGGGGCCTGAACATGGGCCCGACATCGTCCTTGACCATGGCCGCGTACAGTTCGTGAGCGTCGTAGAGAACGGGTTTGTCCCGGAGCCAGCCGATCATCAGACCCGCTGGGAGCGTGTCGAGGTCGTGGCTGTGGATGATGTCGAACTCCATACTCCCCGAGGTGCGGAGCGCGGAGAGCCAGTACATCGGCAGACGCATGATCATCTTGGCGGCGGACCGGAACGGGCACAGAGGGCCCACGCGCACGATCTCGACCGCACCGTCCTTGGCCGACCCGGCGTCGCCTGTATCCCTGGACCATGCCAGTACCGTCACACTGTGCCCGGCGTCCGCGAGCGCCTTCGCCTCGATCCGGACCCTGGGGTCGGGCCTGTACGGGTTGGCCAAGAGCATCAGTGTCGAAGCCATCCCCCAGTGATTCCTCCTCAGGGGTAATAAAGCATCTGGCCCGTCAGACCTTCACCGACTTGCCCTCTCTCATGGACCTCTTGGCGGCCTCTATGAGCTCGACCGTCCTGACGCCGATCTCGCCGCTGTTCTTCGTCTCGGTCATGGGGTCGGCAATCGATTTGACGAAGTGGATGAGCTCGTCCCTGATGGTGTTGTTCCTCTCGACGCCGAGCTTGTAGGTGTACCCGCTCTCGTAGACGGTGACCTCCTGGGCCACGGCGTCTATCAGGGCCGACCGGTTCTCGCCCACGAGCATGATCTGCCTGACCTTCCTGGGCACGAGCCAGCTGATGTTCGCCATGGCGATCATGCCATCCTTGAACTTGGAGACGACATATGCGGTCTCCTCCCCTTCTTTGCGCCTGAAGGGCCCGCCGGCGCACATTACCTCCTCGGGCCACTGGTCGAGCAGGTAGTTCTGTATGTCGAACATGTGCGGGGCGAGGTCGAAGAGCACATCCCTGTCGGGGAAGGCCTTCTCGAGGTTGACCCAGTTGATCTCCATCAGGAAGAGCTTCCCGAAGAACTTGTCCTCCTTGATGAGCCTCCTGACCTCCGCTAGGGCGCTGTTGAACCTGAATATGTGCCCGACCGAGAGCGTAAGACCTTTGCTCCTGGCGAGCGCCACCAGCTCCTTCCCTTCTTTCGATGTCAGGGTGATGGGCTTCTCGACTATCACGTGCTTCCCCGCCTCGAGGGCGTCCTTGCACGCGCCGAAGTGCGTCTGGTTCGGCGTGCACACTGCCACCGCGTGGAGGTCTTTCACGGCCAGGAGCTCCTTGTAGTCCCTGTAGCCGGCCTTCACGCCGTACCTCTCGCTCGCGAACGCGAGGTTCTTCTCGTCGAGGTCCGAGACCCCGATGACCGAGACGTTCTCGACCTTGGAGAACTCGTCCAGGATCTTCTTGCCCCAGTACCCGACACCTATGACTCCCACGTTGAACTTGGCCATATCGGTCACCTCACGCGTAGAACTCCTTGAAGCTCTCGACGACGTACTTGATCTGTTCGTCCGTGATGTCCACGAACATGGGCAGGGTCAGGACCTCCTTGCAGAGCCTTTCCGTTATTGGCAACATGCCCTCCTTGAAGCCGTACATGTCCCGGTAAACGGGCTGCAGGTGGATCGGTATGTCGTAGTGCACGCCCACGCCGACGTTCTTGGACTCGAGGTGCTTCTTGAGCTCGTTCCTCTTCTTGGTCAGTATCGCATATTGATGGTACACTGGCTCGAAGTCCTTGGATGGTTTCGGGGGCAGCCTGAGGTCGCCGACTCCCTCGAGCATCGAGTCGTACTTGGCAGCGACGGCCCTCCTCTTCTCGTTCCACTGCGGGAGCATCTTGAGCTGTTCGATGCCGACCGCGGCGTTCGCCGAGTTCAGCCTGGCTGTGTATCCTATGAGGTCGTGTTCGTACTGGCCCTTCCTGCCGCAGTGCCTGAGCCTCTTGACCAGGTCGGCAATCTTCGCGTCGTTGGTCGTGACCATGCCCCCGTCCCCTCCCACGTGCATGTTCTTCGTGGGGTAGAACGAGAAGCAGCCCATGAGGCCGAGCGCCCCTGCCCTCTTCCCTTTGTATTTCGCGCCGTGGGCCTGGCATGCGTCCTCGACCACAATCGCACCGTGCTTGGCCGCTGCCTGGTTGATCTCATCCATCCTGGCGGGATGGCCGTAAAGGTGGACCGGTATGACCGCCTTGGTCCCCTTCTCGAACTTGAGTTTCGCCGGGTCGAGGTTGAAGTCGACATAGTCCACGTCCGTGAAGACAGGTTCCCCGCCGAACACGACGAACGAGTTGGATGTGGCAACGAACGACATGGCGGGAGTGACGATCTTGTCCCCGGTCCTTACTCCAGCCGCCTGGAGTCCGAGCTGCAACGCAGCCGTCCCCGAACTCAGGGCGATGGCGTGCTCCACGCCGCACATCTTGGCGAACGCGTCCTCGAACTTGTTCACGCTCTCTCCGAGCGTGAGTCTCTCGTTCCTGAGAGCGTTCGCGGCTGCCTCGATCATCTTCTCATTCATGATGGGCTGTGCCTGTGGTACCTTCATCCTCTCTACCTCCTCTTGCCGCTCTTGCTGACCTTCTTCTTGACCTTGATGCGTCTTGCGGGGCATCCGACCACGACTGCGTTCGCTGGCACGTCTTTGGTGACGACTGCGCCTGCGCCCACGAGTGCGCCCTCGCCTATAGTGACTCCGCACACGATCGTCGCGTTGGCGCCGATCGAGGCACCCTTCTTCACGAGCGTGGGCGTGCTCTCCCAGTCGCCGACGGCCTTAGGATGTCGGTCGTTGGTGAAGCAGACGTGCGGTCCGATGAAAACCTCGTCCTCAATCGTGACGCCAGTGGGTATGAATGAGAATGCCTCGACCTTGCACCTGTCGCCTATCGTGACGCCTCTCTGTATCTCGGCGTACGCGGCGATCCTGCACCCCTTGCCTATCTTGCAGCCGTACAGGTTCACGAAGTCGCGCACTATCGTGTCCTCACCCACTATCGCGTCGTCTATCTTGTAGTACTTCGCGAGCAGCTTCATCGGGCAGACCCCTCTGGTTCGTCAGAATCCCTAGGAAGCTATAATATGTTTGGGAACCACGCTCCTAGGGCGTGCTGGAAGTCGTCGTAACATGGGTGTTCTCAGGCCGTTTTTCGCACGGAGAACCCCAGGTCCTTGGAAAGGTCAGGCCGCTCCATACTGAGCTCGACAGTGGCCCTGATCCAATCCGCCTTGCTGCCTATGTCGAACCTGCGCCCCTTGAACCTGAGTCCGTACAGGCCCTTCTTCCTGCACAGGTGTCTCATCGCATCCGTCAGTTGGTACTCTCCACCCATTCCAGGGCCTATCTTCTCCAGGTAGGTGAATATCTCCGGATTGAAGACGTATCTGCCTATTATCGCCAGGTCAGATGGCGCTTCCTTCGGTGAGGGCTTCTCGACAAGGTCGTCAACCTTGTACAGCTCGTCCCTGACCTTCTTGCCTTTGATCACGCCGTATCTGGACACCTTCGATTTGGGGACCCTTTCAACGCCGACTACGGAGGACTTCGTTTCCTCGAACACATCCACGAGCTGGCCGATGCACGGATGGTCGTTGACGACGATGTCGTCTCCAAGCATGACAGCGAAGGGCTCGTCCCCGATGTGTTTCTTCGCACAGAGGACCGCGTGGCCCAGTCCGAGCTGCTCCTTCTGTCTGATGTAGAATATGTCGGCCATCGAGGCGATCCTCTGGACCTCCTCGAGCGCCTCTTCGTTGCCGCTGTCCCGGAGCTTGTGCTCCAGTTCGTAGGACCTGTCGAAGTGGTCTTCGATGGCCCTCTTGCCCCTTCCAGTTATCATGATGATGTCGGTCATGCCCGACGCGACGGCCTCCTCGACTACGTACTGTATCGCGGGCTTGTCGACGACCGGGAGCATCTCCTTCGGTTGCGCCTTGGTCGCGGGGAGGAACCTGATGCCCAGGCCCGCGGCTGGGATGACTACCTTCATCGTCTGAACGAACGGCTGGGAACGATTTAATGGTTTCCTGGGCTCCTCCAAAAGGGTTAATAGCGCCACAGCCGGTTCAAGGCCCGATGAGGATCTGCGTCGTAGGTGCTGGTTACGTTGGTCTAGCCACGGCAGTGATGTTCGGGAAATTGCGACACGAGGTGTCCGTCACGGACATTGACGGCGGGCGGGTTAGGACGGTCAACTCGGGGAAGGCCCCGTTCTATGAGCCGTCACTCGAGAATGAGCTCGCGAAACTCGTGAAGGCAGGATCCCTGGTCGCCACAACGGATACCGTGACCTCGGCAAGAGACGCGAAGTTCGTCTTCATGTGTGTCCAGACGCCGTCGATGCCGTCAGGCAGGATCGACACAAGGCCGGTGAAGAAAGCCTCCAGAGATGTCGCGAAGGCACTGAGACAGTCCTCCGGGTACAAGGTCATCGTTATGAAGAGTACGGTCGTGCCAGGCACCACCGACTCTGTCGTCAGACCGCTCCTCGAGAAGGGCTCGAGCAAGGTCGCGGGCGCCGACTTCGGGCTTTGCATGAATCCGGAATTCCTCCAGGAAGGGAGCGCGCTCAAGGACAGCATGGAGCCGTCCAGGATTGTGGTTGGTTCCAGTGACAAACGAGCTGGCGACCTGCTCATGAAACTCTACGCGCCCATCAAATCCGAGAAGATCAAGACCGACCTTCGGACTGCCGAGATGATCAAGTACGCCTCTAACGTGTTCCTTGCCACGAAGATATCGTACGCTAATGAGATCGCTGACATGTGCGTCAGGTTCGGGATAGATTCTGAGACTGTGCTGGCCGCCGCGGGGAAGGACCCGAGGATCGGGCCTCTGTTCCTCAAGCCCGGCCTGGGGTTTGGTGGGAGCTGCCTCCCGAAGGACGTCAGGGCTCTCAAGGACAGAGCGAGAGCAGACGGGTACGGCTCGGAGCTCCTCTCCGCCCTTCTCGCGATAAACGGCCGCCAGCCGCTGGAGGCCATCTGGCTCCTGGAGCGTGAGATCGGGCCGTTGCAGGGCAAGCGCATTGCCGTCCTGGGACTCGCGTTCAAAGGCGGCGTGGACGATATCAGGGAGACGCGCGCGGTGCCTCTCGTGACCGAGCTGCTCGCGAAGGGCGCGAGAGTCGTCGCATTCGATCCGATGGCCATGCCGAGCTTCATCAAGGTCATGCCGACGATCGAGTACGCATCCTCCGCCCAGGAGTGCCTGAGTGGGGCCGATGGATGCATCGTCCAGGCCGATTGGAAGCAGTTCGGGACCCTAGGAAGAAAGGAGTTCTCGAGGATGAGATTCCCCGTGATAGTGGACGGACGGAGATGCCTAGACCCCGCGAAGGTGGAACGGGCAGGAGCGAAGTACCTGGGTATCGGGTACGGGCGCACTTAGACTGACTGACCGATGAAACCATCTGGAAAGCATAATAAGGTTCCAGCCATTTCCGAGGGCGTTG
>DUKU01000082.1:5684-10005 GCA_013329135.1 Thermoplasmata archaeon | reverse complement strand
TACGGCGGCGGCTTCGTCGTGTTGAACGGCGTCGCGTTCGACGGCAACGGGAACCTCACGGACCTGCCCGAACCTTACCCCGGTGGCAACCTGTTCTCCCTCGCGTCCGGAGGCGCCATCTATGTGCGCGACCCGAAGAAGCTCGTGGGCGAGGAGCAGCTGAACGGCGGCAGGATCACGAGGCTGATGCCGGCCGACTGGGAGCTCATACTTCCGTACCTGAGGGAGAACGAGCGCCTGTTCAACATACCCGTCGAGGACTTCCTGCTCAAGGTCGACGGCGTCAGGAAGCACCCTGAGGACGTGTACCGGAAGATCGAGGCGATGCCACGCATCACGCTGGATGGAAAGGTCCAGGTGCAGGACCTGGGCGAGTGAGGGCAGGGGTCGTGTGTTCGGGCACTGCAGTGGGCCGTGATTCACCCGCCCTGCCGGAGCGCAGTCTGTACGGGATTCCCGCCGTATGAGCTGACATTTGTGCAATTTTTGATAAAGTATATATAAGTAAGTTAACAATTATTGCTCAGAATGTATGTCATGAAGAAGAACGAGCTCAACATGTTCAGAGCAATATGCAACGGCCACATGTCGATGGCAGACCTCAAGGGTGCCACGGGCGTGTCGAGCATCTCGGCGTATAGGATAGCTCAATCACTCGCATCGAAGAGGCTCATTGTCGTTCGGAGGGATGGCAAGAGGTCAGTGATATCTCCGAGCTCGCACGGCCACTCCAAGGCTTTGGCTGCGTACCTGGAAGGGAACCGACGCCCCGTCGAGCCTCTCGTCGGCTCGAGGCTGCTGGTCATGCTCTCGGTCTCGAACTATCCGAAGGACCTGGGCAGGATCGCGAAGGAGGTACGATTGTCCAGCGAGTCGGTGCGAAGGCTCGCGTGGGTCCTCAAGGGCTACGGCGCCGTCAACCAGGAACGACAAATGGTGTCCATTCCTGAATCAGACGTGTCACTCGTCCGTTTCCTCAAGGATTTCTCGAAGGGCGCGTGCTCCGCATTCCTCGAAGACATGACATCGACGGGTTCGGTGCTCTGGAGCGAGGGTCTCGAGTTCATATTCGCGGCGCGTGGATTGGACAATGCGCCTTACGCCCGTGAGACTGGGATCACCGCCATGTCCCGCCGGGGTCTCGAGTTCATGTCTGACACCAGATACTACCATTATGCCTACTGGCGACCCAGGTTGAGACCGGAGGACATCGCGCTGCACAACATCCTCGTCGACCCGTACAGTGCGAGGAGCATGGCGTACAGCCTTCTCTTCCTGATGAAGGAGGGTTACGACCAGCGCTATCTTCTGAAACAGGGCGCCGCGGTCGGTATTGGCGAACTCGCCAGACAGATGATGGTGTACCTGGATGGCGAGGCGGTCGCAGGCGCGCACTTCCCCGACAGGGCGGATCTGGATCAGCTGCGCGCCCAGTACGGGGTGGATTGATTGGACCCGATGCAGATAGGTCGAGATGAGGTCATATCGCTCCTGAAGCGGGCAGGCGACACTTGTTCCATGCGCGTCATTGCCTATCTGATTGGCGGAGGCGCCATGGCCCTGAGGGGCGAGAAGGACGCGACAAAGGACATCGACCTGGTGCTGGATTCGGAGAAGGATGCCGAGGCGCTCAGGAGAGCCTTCGAGGCGCAGGGGTTCATGGTCAACTCCCGGCATCCAGCCGAATGCCATGCGATGGTAGACGCGGAGATACTGTCGAGGCCGACCGGGCTGCGCGTCGACATCTTCGTCGGCAGGATTTGTGACCGACTCCGCTTCTCCGAGGGGATGAGGGCGAGGTCGACCCTCGTTGGCGAGTTCGGGAATATCGTTCTGTACATGTGCTCCAGGGAGGATATCTTCATATTGAAGAGCGTCACCGAGCGGACCAGGGACCTGGATGACATGATCTCTCTGTTCAGGAGGGGACTCGACAAGGACTCGATCCTTGAGGAGTGTGAACTCCAGAGCGCTCATGTGGGCCTGAGGCAGAGCCAGATTTGGGAAGCGTTCCTGTTCGTGAAGGTCGAGGAGATGGAGAGGCGGCATGGGGTCAACGTCCCCTGGAAGAGGTCTCTCAAGGCGAAGGCGGAGATGAAGGTGGGCTCCCAGAACATCCTGGTGTATATGGAGAAGGGCGCTCGCTCGGTCACAGAACTCTCGCACGAATTGAAGGAGAGCCAGGAGTTCGTGAGGAAGTGCCTGCATTATCTGGAGGAAGCCGGCGAAATCGTGGCCGACCGAGGTTCAAGGCCCTATAGATTCACAATTTCAACAGGATCCGCCAGTGCGGCGACCAATCTGTGACCCTGGCACCAGGATTGGAGAATGTGATTGCTTGTCTGGGAGTATCTGAGTCCGTGAATGATTGCTTTTCAGTGCTCGGGCCCCATCTTGGAATGACATTCTGATGAGACCGTCTTCGGATGCCGGCTGTCGGAAAACGCCCCCCTTAATATCGTATTTACGCCAACCTTAAATACGAACGTATGGATGCCTCGGCCCAGAGGCATTCGGACTCAACCGAATACGCCCCCTCGTCCGGTTCATCGGGAGGGGGCGGGAAAGGGTGTTTAGGATGTATGAGGTAGTCAAGGCGGAGAAGCTCACACCGGACGTGACGAGGCTCGAGCTCAAGGCCCCGCACATCGCCAAGAAGGCGAAGGCGGGACAGTTCGTCATGCTCACGGTGGACGAGCACGGCGAGAGGATTCCGCTCACCATGGCGGACTTCTCAGCGGAGAAGGGGACTGTCACGATCGCTGCCCTGGAGATAGGCAAGACGACCAAGAAGCTCGGGACGCTCAAAGCGGGCGACAAGATGTTCAGCCTGGTGGGTCCGTTGGGCCTGCCGACAGAGTCGCACAAGTACGGCACGGTCTGCTGCATAGGCGGCGGCATCGGCCTGGCGCTCATGTACCCGGTCGTCAGGGCGCTCAAGGAGGCCGGCAACAAGACCATATCCATCATCGGCGCGAAGAACGAGAAGCTCCTGATCTACGAGAAGGAGATCCAGAGCGTCAGCGACGAGTTCTACGTGTGCACCGATGACGGCTCCAAGGGACACCACGGCTTCGTGAGCGACATACTCAAGAAGCTCATAGCCGACAAGAGGGACGTCAAGATGGTGTACGCGGTCGGCCCGATCATCATGATGAAGGTAATATCGAACATCACACAGCCACACGGCATTCACACTGTCGTGAGCCTGAACCCCATAATGGTCGACGGCACCGGGATGTGTGGCTCGTGCAGGGTCATCATAGGCGGCGAGACCAAGTTCGGCTGCGTCGACGGGCCCGAGTTCGACGGCCACAAGGTCGACTTCGACAACCTCATCGCGAGGAACAGGAGATACATGGCCGAGGAGCAGATCTCGCTCAAGAAGTTCCAGGAGGGGAAGTAGATGGCTGAGGAGCAGAAGAAGGCCCCGAAGAAGATCGTGCCGAAGAAGTACCCGATGCCCGAGCAGGACCCGAAGGTGCGTGTGCACAACTTCAACGAGGTCCCCATGGGGCAGGACGGCCAGACGGCCATACTTGAGGCCCAGAGGTGCCTCCAGTGCAAGCCATCCCCTAACAGGAAGCTGTGCATGGACGGATGCCCCGTCGAGATCAACATCCCCGGGTTCATCAAGCATGTCCAGGAGGGCGACTTCGCGGGCGCCATCAAGGTCATCAGGGAGAAACAGAACCTGCCCGCCGTGTGCGGCAGGGTCTGTCCGTACGAGAACCAGTGCGAGGGCAACTGCGTCGTGGGCAAGAAGAACGAACCCGTCGGCATCGGCAGGCTCGAGCGGTTCCTCGCGGATTGGGAGCGCAGGGAGCAGAAGCACGGGAAGATAGACATGCCCCCGCAGACCGGCAAGAAGGTCGCGGTCGTGGGTGCTGGCCCCGCGGGCCTCACGGTCGCGGGCGACCTGGCCAAGCTGGGCCACAAGGTCACCGTGTACGAGGCGCTCCAGTACTGCGGCGGAGTGCTCGTGTACGGCATCCCCGAGTTCAGGCTGCCGAAGGAGATCGTCCAGGCCGAGGTCGATTACATCCGCAGGAGCGGCGTCGATATCATGACAGACCGCGTCGTCGGCAAGGCCGAGACCGTCGACGACCTGCTCAAGGAGTACGATGCCGTGTTCGTCGGCACGGGCGCTGGCCTGCCGAACTGGACCAACCTGCCGGGCGAGAACCTGAACGGCATCATGTCAGCGAACGAGTTCCTCACCAGGACCAACCTGATGAAGGCGTTCAAGTTCCCGGAGTACGACACACCCATACGCGTGGGCGAGACGGTCGTGACCCTCGGCGGCGGCAACGTCGCCATG
>DUKU01000082.1:5282-5442 GCA_013329135.1 Thermoplasmata archaeon | reverse complement strand
TGCTCGCGGCCCCCGTGAAGTTCATCGGGGACGACTGCGGCAACGTGAAGCAGGTCGAGGCCATCAGGATGCAGCTGGGAGAGCCAGATGCGTCCGGCAGGAGGAGGCCGATCAAGATCCCCGGCTCCGAGTTCAGGATCGACTGCCAGAACGTGCTCAT
>DUKU01000082.1:0-5076 GCA_013329135.1 Thermoplasmata archaeon | reverse complement strand
AAGACGACCAAGGAGGGCACGATCGCAGTGGACGAGACCGGCAGGACATCGAAGAAGGGCGTGTTCGCAGGAGGCGACATCGCGTCCGGCGCGGCCACGGTCATCCTAGCGATGGGCGACGGCAAGCGCGCGGCGAAGGCGATGCACAGGTACATGACGGAGGACCCGTCTTGGCCCGCGCCCGAGGTCTTCGAGAAGCTCTCGTGCGAGAAGTGAGCGCGGTCGAACGGCCGGCAAACCTCTTCGGCAACCCCTTTCTTTTGTTTGTACCTTAAAAGTGCGACAAGATGTTGTAATATCCGGCAAATTGCCAATAAAAGTGATGTCTTANNGGAAGTGAACATCGTCGTTCGGCTCCGAAACCCTTTGAGCAACCCTTTATCCTTCTTTGTATCGTAAAAGTGCGGTCGGATGCAACTACTTCGCTGGAATTGCGAATAAAAGGAATATCCTTCGAGGCTCATCTCTGCTTCAGGGGCAGGGTGAAGTGGAACGTGCTCCCGGCCCCCTCCCTGCTCTCGAACCACATGTCGCCGCCGTGCTTCCTCACGATCTCGCGGCTCACGTACAGGCCTATGCCCACGCGCCCGTCCTCGCGCACGAGCCCCTCGTCGACGAGGAAGAATCGGTCGAACACCTTCTTCTTGTCGTCCTCGACTATGCCCCTCCCCGTGTCCTTGATCCATATGTGGACCTTGCCGCCGAGGATGTCCGCGCCTATCGTGATCTTCCCTCCTTCCGCAGTGTACCTGACCGCGTTGTGAAGCATGTTGAACATCACATCGTGGATGCGGAGCCTGTCCGCATCCGTGACCGGGAGCTCGTTTCCGAACATGATGGATAGGGTGTGCTTCTTGGAGTTCACGTCGTTCTCGAGCTCTTTCGCGACCTCCTTCGTGAGCATGGCCAGGTTCACGGGCTCGATGTCGAGCACGAGCGTGCCGTCCTGAAGCCTGGACATCTCCAGCATCTTGCCGACGAGCGCGTTGATGCGGTTGACGGAGTTCACCATCGCCTGCATCTTGTCCTTCAGCTTCGGGCTGGTGTCGCCGTACATGCCCTCCGAGGCCATCTCCAGATACCCTAGGATGGTTGTCAGTGGGGTCCTGAGCTCGTGGGAGATGGTGTTCACGAGGCTGTCCTTCGCCTTGTCCAGCTCCTTCATGTCTGCGAAGGCCTTCTGGACCGATTCGAAGTTCGTCCTGAGCTCCTCCCTGAGCATGGCGTTCTCGAGTGCGATCGCCGCGTGCGCCGCGAACGGCTCCGCGATCTCCCACTCGGTCATGGTGAACTCGTTCGTCTTCTCCCGGTACAGGTCCAGGACCCCCTCGACCTCGCCGGCCTTGCTCTTGAGCGGGATGCACATCATGGTCTGGCGGATCTCCTCCTCTTCTATTCCGGGGATGGTCTCGACCCGCTCGTCGTCCAAAGAGTCACGCACGATCTCCACCTTGCCCGACCTCGCGACGTCGCCTGCGAGGCCGCCGATGGGGCCGATGTCGGCCATCACTTCGTTAGCGTAAGGCCCTGTCGCGTAGACGGGCACCAAGAGGTTCTTCTCCCAGTCCAGGAGGTAGACGCTGATCTCCTCGAAGGGCACGAGCATGTTGAGCCCCTCAGCGATCATCCTGAGCGTCTCCTTGAGGTCCACGGGCTCCTGGAGCCGAGCCGTCGTCTGCGCGAGCGTCTTGTAGAACCTGACGCTCCTGTTCAGCTCTTGGACCGTCTCGGCGTTCGCGACGGAGATGGATGCCAGCGCCGCGAAGACCTCTAGATTGGTGATAGTGCTGCCGACGGGTATCTTCTGGTTCCTGGGTCCGTCGGGCTGCATGAAGCCCACGATCCTGCCCTCGCTGTCCTCGAGAACGACATAGAGCACATCCAGCTCGTGCCACGATTCGGGGCTCTCCCTCGGAAGGACAGCCCTATCCGGGTGGAGTAGACCGTAGTATGCTCCAGGGTCATCCCCTGGCTTCGACCTGTAGAGGCATGTGAACCTCCCCAGTTTCTCACACCTTTCAAGGTCCGCCCTGACGGATTCCTCGGTCTTGGTGAGCTTGCCGATCTTCTCCCGGACCTCCGCCGAGTATCCCTTGGACGCCCTCAGGACGAACGCTTTCTTGCCCCTGTCCAGAAGAAAGGCGTCGCACCCTTCGAAACCGAAGTCGTCGGTGATGATGTTGATGATCTTGCCGAGGAGCTCATTGATGTCTCTCGTGCTCATCATCGAGGTTGTGAACTCGAGGGCCTTGTCTAAGCGTTCACCTTGCAATGCGGGTCCAATCTGTTGATGTATATATCTCACTTTTGACCTGGGGGATTGGCCGTGATAACGACACACTGACTGCTGGGTCCATGGCCCTCAGATGGGTCGTGGGCGCTTGTGCATCATTCGTGCAAAACCATATCTAGGCGGTGTGCCATCGGCTCCTCGATGACGATGCAGGTCATGTTCGACAAGATGGTCTGTGACAGGAGCCCCTTCTGCCCGGTCGTGAGGACGTGCCCCACTGGGGCCATGCACATCGACAGACGCACTTTCGCTCCAGCGTTCGACGAGTCGAAATGCACAGGCTGTGGCACGTGCGTGGAGAGCTGCCCGCACGGTGCGATCCACGAGCGGTAGTCACTTCCCCAGAAGAACCCGCAATGGCAGCGGCCGTTCCGCTCCACGTCCCCGCCCCTTGTGGGTTTGCACGGGCACTGGTACTCGGGCGTGTGGAGCATTCTGCAAGGGCAGTAGAAGTCCCCGAAACGCTTCTGCTTCCCCACGAGGCCCTCGATGACCTCTTCCTTGATGTCAGTGAACCTGTAGCCCCTGAGCTTCGCGAAGTTCTCCGCCCTGTCCCGGATCTCCTTCTCCGTCATGGCATCGACCCTGTCGCCAGTCCAGGCCCCGCCCTCGGACCTGAGGGTCAGCCTCTGCCCGCATATGGGGCACATGACCGTGTCCCCTTCCCTCCAGCCATCGATGAACCTGAACTTGGCCTGGCAGACCGGGCAGTACACCCTCTCCTGCCCGTCGGTCATAGCTTGAGAGCCCTCCTGAGCCTGTCCTCGTCGTGCCCCACGATGACCTCGGGCCCTATCACGACCACCGGGAACGCCCTCTTGCCGGAGATCCGCTCTATCTCCTCCAGGACCTTGTCCTGCTCGTCATCGTCCAGCATGTCGACGTCGGTGCAGTCGTACGGTATCTTGTGCTCGTCCAGGAACTTCTTCGTGCGTTTGCAGTAGGGGCATGTGCTCAGGGCGTATACCTTGATCATCTCTTCCATCGAACCACTGTCCAGGGGTTGGACCCGATGGATGGATTGGAGTCGGTCGGATAATATGATTGTCCAGAACAGGTTCTCAGGACAATATGCTCCTGCACAGGGCCTGCTGCCTCTCGACCTCCGCCTGCTCGCGCTCGTCCTCGAAAAGCACTTTGACCCTCTCCTTGCCGTAGTCGACGCTGTTCTTCCCGGCCCACTCGCCCAGTATCGTCAGCCCACGGTTCTCGACGGATACGGCGCCGAACGTGACCGCGAGGTCGTACAGCAGGTCGGACACGGCCCAGGGGTCGATCCTGCCGTGCTGGGGCACCTCGTGCGGGTAGTCCAGCTGGATGGCCATGAGCTCGCTCGTCCTCGCATGGTTCATCATGTCCTCGTCGGCCGTGAGCAGGAGCACGTCGTAGTCCCCCTCCTTAGCCCACGAGCCGTATGACTGGGCGATCTCGATGTCGTTCCTCTCCTTCCCCCTGACCCCGGTGCCCTTGATCCTCAGCGCCCTGAGCTCGGTCATGAGGTAGTTCATCTCGTTGAACGCGAGCTTCGCGAGCCTCTCGCGTCTTCCGCTGCCGTTCCTGAACTCCTGCAGCAGCTCCTTGTGCGCGAACAGCTGGCTGAGCGCCTCTATCTCCCCTCTGGAGTACTTGTGCGTGATGCGCGAGTCGATCTCCACCTGGACGATCTCACTCAGGACATACCTGAAGTCCGTCGCCTCGACCAGCCTGCCAGAGTCGCCGTCCCTCATGGGCATGCCCCTCGACAGGAACCTGTAGTAGAGTATGTTCGTGTCCACTGCGATGAACAGCTGTCTGGGTCGCTTGTTCGGGTCCTTCGCCTCGTCCCTGAGTTCCCGGAGCCGGGTAGCGACCTCCGCCTGGTTCCTGTACCGGACGAACCCGGACGTGAGGAGGCATGTCTTGAGGTCGTTGTACGACGGCAGCTCGTCCGAGCTCACGGACCGGTCCACGGGCTTCCTCTGCAGCCTGGCCCTGTCGAAATCGCTGTAGCTCACGAGGTCCTTCAGCTCGGGCTTGTTCATGTCAAGCGTGAACAGCTCCAGGTCGAAGAACGGGTATGTCACATGCGCATACCTCGTATCGCTCCCGTAGATGCAGTTGGTGAGGATCTGCAGCTCGCGCCTGTCCATGACCAGGGGCTTCACTTCCACACCTCCTCCTTGAGGTCGACGAAGTGCTGCAGGTGGTACGGTATCATCGGGTACGGGTTCGAGGCGTTCCTCATGTCCTCGAGGTACAGGTAGAACACGTGGTCCACCTGCTTCTGCCACGCGGATATCAGCGCGGACGATACGATCGCCTTCCTCCCGGGAGTGATGTCTATCGCGACCTCGTTCCCGGCGGCCCTCTCGCGTTCCATCACGGCCGTGATCTTCTTCCCCGAGGACAGGAACTCGCCCTCCTCGATCTTCTCGGAGAAGACCTGGAGGTCCTTGCCATACGACTTCGCCAGTAGCTTCACCCATCGGATGAGCGTCTCCGCGTCCTTCTCGCGCCCCTGGGTCACGAACAGATGGAACCTGTCGGGCACATACCCTTTGCACATGGCCGCCCAGAGCCCGTTCAGGACTGGCCATCGGCTCACGCCGGTCATGGTGACGTATACCTTTTCCGCCATCTCCGCTCCTCGTGTAATCGCCGAGGTTGGTGATATATGCGACTGTCGGGCCGAGGTCATTTTATAGCCTCCCCAGCCGTTCCGCTCCTTGCCATGACTCAAGAGGTCCTTTACCTGTCGCGCGAGGATGTTGAATCAGTCGGCCTGCCCATGGCCGGAGTGATTG
>DUKU01000107.1:6197-8576 GCA_013329135.1 Thermoplasmata archaeon | reverse complement strand
TGCACTACAAGAAGACCGTGGAGCAGCACTATGCCGACCTCGTGTACAACGGTCTCTGGTTCTCACCGCTCAAGGATGCGCTCGATGCGTTCATCGACAGCACCCAGGAGAGCGTCACTGGCACTGTCAAGGTCAAGCTTCACAAGGGGAGCGCGGTCGTGGTGGGCAGGGAGTCCCCCTGTTCGCTCTACAGCACGGCCCTGTCGACATACGACAAGGCCGACGCCTTCGACCACTCCGCCGCGAAGGGGTTCATCTATGTCTGGGGGCTGCCGCTGAAAGTGGGGGCACTTGTCAAGGCGGCCAAGGTCAACGGGAACGGTGTGTCGAATGAAAGCGCGGTCAGCGAGGATCTCAGCGTCGCATGTAAGTGACGAGTTCCTCGCGTTCACAGCCTCCGTCCACTTCGACAGGAGGCTCTGGAAGCACGACATAGCAGGTAGCATCGCGCACGTGCACGCACTCGCCCACGCGGGCGTCCTTACTAAGGCGGAGACGGGCACCATAGTCTCTGGACTCAGGGACATAGCGAGGGAGTGCTCCAGAGGAGCCGTCGCGTTCGACCCGCGCCTGGAGGATGTGCACATGAACATCGAGCACATGCTCACGAACCGCATCGGCGACGCCGGGGCGAAGCTGCACACTGGCAGGAGCAGGAACGACCAGGTCGCGCTCGATATGAGGCTCATGACGCGCGAGTCCTTGGTCAACGTGATGACCGAGACCTTGGCCCTGCAGGAGGTCCTACTCAGGAGGGCGAAGGAGAACAACGGCACGATACTGCCGGGGTACACTCATCTGCAGCACGCTCAGCCGGTCCTGCTATCGCACCACCTACTGGCGCACTTCTGGAGACTCCACAGGGACGTCCGCAGGATGACTGACTGCTACGCCAGAACGAACGTGTCACCCCTGGGCGCGGGCGCGCTCGCAGGGACCGCCTTCGGGCTCGACAGGAAGATACCGGCGGAGCTGCTCATGATGGATGGCGTCACTGAGAACTCCCTCGACTCGGTCTCCGACAGGGATTTCGCGGCAGAGGCAGTGTTCACGCAGTCCTTGCTCATGGTCCACCTCTCCTCGCTGTGCGAGGAGCTGATCCTCTGGTCATCCCAGGAGTTCAGGTTCGTCAAGCTCCCGAAGGACCTCTCGAGCGGTTCGAGCATGATGCCGCAGAAGAGGAACCCGGACATACCAGAGCTCGTCCGGGGCAAGGCCGGAAGGACCATAGGTCACCTGATCGCGATCCTCACCATGCTGAAATCTCTTCCCCTCGCGTACAACCGCGACCTGCAGGAAGACAAGGAGAACCTCTTCGATGTTTTCGACACCGTTGGGGCTTCGCTCCATGCCCTCACGAACTTTCTTGCAGAAACAGAGTTCGACAAGGTGAGGATGAGGGAGTCGGCGGAGGAGGGGTTGATGACCGCGACCGACCTTGCCGACTTCCTCACAACCCGCGGCATCCCCTTCAGGACCGCCCATGGGATCGTGCAACAGATCTCTGAGCGGTCCGGGGGGGACCCGCACAACTTCAAAAGACTGGCCGAGGAGGCCTTGGTGGAGCACTTTGGGGAGTTCGGGCCATCGGACCTCGATGTCCTGGATATCGGCAACTCCATTTCCAGACGGAACTCCTATGGCGGCACAGCACCGAGTTCCGTCGCAGTGCAGACCAGGGAGGCGGCCGCGGCTGTCGCAAGAGAGAAGAAGATCATAGCCCGGCTCAAGAATCAGGTCGAAGCCGTGGACAGGCTCGTCACGGGCTGAGGTTCACCGGCCGTTCTCCGGGACCATCTTGTCCTCGATGCACGCCGAGAGTATGTCGAACGCGCGCATCATGTCCTCTCTGTTGACTATGAAGATCGTGTCCGTGTAACAGCTCACTGCCTCGAGCAGGTTGATCCCCTGCTCCGAGAGCATCGAAACGAGGTACGAGAACGCGCCCCTGGTCATCTCTATCCTCGCTGGACTCTTGACCGTGACCTCCGCCAGGTTCTGCTTGACCGTGACGACATGGTCCTCGCCTATCGCCTTGGTGATCATCGGGAGGAACTTGTCCTCCGATATGACCGTGATGGCGTTGGCGCTCTGCATTACCTGCATCGTGCTCTTGTCCGTGAGTATCTTCTTCACGACATCCTCGAGGTCCTTTAGCACGACCCATTCGTTCTTCGCGACGACTATGCATATGCGCGTCTTGAGCTCGAGTCTGCTCTCCTCGAACACGCTCATGATGTCGCCCTCGAAGTCCGTCTTGGAGAGCTTCGAGGCGTAGCGTCTGCTGGCTGCGAGCACGGCCTCCTCGTGCGTGACGCCCATCTCCTTCATTATGAGCCTTGAGAGGGACGAGAAGTTGATCAGGTCCTTGCTGATGCA
>DUKU01000107.1:4013-5999 GCA_013329135.1 Thermoplasmata archaeon | reverse complement strand
CAGGACCGCCTTTAAGCTTTGTCGTGTCCTGGACACGAGTCTCGTCGCGGCCAGTCCCGACAAGGATTAAATACGGACATCACATAGGCCGGAAATGCGGACCATCGGCGCGCATGCTCCCGTGGTGTAGTCCGGTCCATCATCCCAGCCTTTCGAGCTGGTCACCCGGGTTCAAATCCCGGCGGGAGCACATCCCAGTATCCGGGGACGGAAATGAAAAGGCGCGAGGGCGATGCCGTCATAGTTTCTTGGTGCAGAACCACCAGTCGTAGCACTCGTACTGCTTCAAGCGCTCCTGGGCTGTCTTCTCGTCCGTCGCGGGCGGGATGATGACCTTGTCGCCCAGGAAATCGTTCTTCGGCCAGTTGGCCGGCATCGCGACCTTGTTCTCATCCGATGTCTTGAGCGCCTTGACGGCCCTCAGGACCTCGTCCATGTTCCTGCCGACCTCCTGCGGATAGTACATCATAAGTCTGATGAGGCCGTTCGGATCGACGAAGAACACTGCCCTGACGGTGTTCGTGCCCTTGCCTGGGTGTATCATGCCCAGCCGGTGGGAGACCGTCGCAGCGCCATCCGCGATGACCGGGAACGTGACCTGAACGCCAAGCTTCTCCTTGATCCACTCGGTCCACTTCATGTGGGAGAACACCTGGTCTATGGACAGACCGATCAGTTCGCAGTTCAGCTTCCTGAACTCCTCGTGCATCTTCGCGAACGCCACGAACTCCGTCGTGCATACGGGCGTGAAGTCGCCCGGGTGGCTGAAGAGCACGAACCACTTTCCGGCATAGGCCCTCGGCAGCGTGATCTTGCCATGGGTCGTCTGCACTTCCATCTCGGGGAACTTCTCACCGAGGAGAGGTATCCCTCGTCCAGATTCTGATTCACTTGTCAGACTATTCCCTCCGACTGTCCCGCGAATCCCTAGCAGGCGGTATAGCGTTTTCGACGTAATGGTCGCCGGCTCAGGGATCCTCATCCCATCCACGATGAGCGTCACAAGACCTGGCTCATCTCCCTCTCGATGAGGGAGAAGTCCTTCGAATCCATGGTGCCCTCATCGACAGGTATGATGAGATACCCCTTGTCGAGAATCACCTGCTCGTTTATCAGCTGGACGAACTTCAGGACGCTCCTGAAATCATTCTGGGTCGTGAGGTACTCGAGCCCTTCGATTATGACTGCTCCATCCTCGCCTTTGGAGAGGAAATCCCTCACGGCGGACGCGAGGTGGGCGAGGTTGTTGGGCGACACGAACTCCGCACCCTTGCGACCCGGGGAATCCTGGGTGCCCTCCGTCTTGGTGAGCCAGATGGTCTCGGCCTCGAAGCCGTACTTCTGCTTGAGCGTGTCAGGGTGGGTCCTCGATATGCACAGTCCCCTGCCGCCCCCGCCTATGAGCGTCGTGAATATCGAGAAGCTCTTCTCAGGCCGGTCCTCCTTGATGACATAGCTCCAGCCGGGCCTGAGCTCCGGCTGGGCCGTGGGCGGCTTCGGAGGCACGGCCTGAGAGAATATCCTCTTCCCCATGACCCTCTCAAGCTCCTCCGCCTTCTGCTGCACCACCTGGAATAGCATGGACTTCTTGGTCTTCGCCATTATCTGGAGCTCCCTAGAGGTGTAACCCTTGGTGGACAGCTTGATGATCTCCTCCCAAGCGTCCTTGAGCCCCTCCTCGAAGCCCTTGATGAAGCCCCTGGCGAAGTCCTCTTCCTGTGACATCTAGACCATCCGCATCCCAGATACTTTCCCTATGGCGCAGTGTGGCTAATAAGCTTTTAGTCGCTCCTGGCCATCATATCGGATGCCCAGGGAAAAAGACTAGTATCAGTGGCCGGTATGTCGGAAAGACTCGGACATGCCTCGCAAGAAGAACATGCGCTTGAGGGTCAATGCAAGGATCACCTCGAAGGTCCGCGAGAAGGACCTCATGGAGAAGGCGAAGGCGCTCATGGACGATTACGAGCTCATCCTGCCCGAGTG
>DUKU01000107.1:833-3861 GCA_013329135.1 Thermoplasmata archaeon | reverse complement strand
TACAAGGACGATCAGACCAAGCTCGAAAAGTTCGCGAAGCGGGGGGAAAGGCTGGCAAGGGCGTACGCCGCGACTATAGGCCTTGTCCACGAGGAGAAAGCACCCTACCTCGCCTCCGCGAAGTATCCAGGGGGCACGGTCATGTTCGCCCTCAGGGGAAGGACCAACAAGGAGAAGCTCATAGGCGTCCAGAATTTCGATTCTCCGAAGTGGCGCGTGCTCGGCGTCCTCGACCTCGTCAAGAAGAAGAGACTGCACTTCTACTCATACGGGGACGAGTTCGTCTGCACTGGCAGGCAACCGAAACCGCCTGAGGAGTACATCGCTCAGGCCGCTGAGTCCGTAGGAGCCACGAGGAAGGACGGTGGCGCGTTCAGCTGTCCCCACGCATCCGCTGCCAACGAGAGGCTCGAGTTCGAGTTCGTGAACACGGACAAGAAGATATCTATATGTCCACAGTGCGGCGCGAAGAACAAGAACACACTCACCAAGCTCGCCGAGGGCATGGCGGTCCCGAACATACTCGACGAGATCGACATCGCCGTCGAGAGGCCGCTCGAGATAGTATCCGGGAGCAAGGACATGAAGGACCTGCTCAGCGAACCCGTCGACCACGCTCTCCTGGAGAAGTATGCCTCTGGCGAGATAGGCGACAAGGAACTCGTCGACATGCACTTCGACGCGGTACACAAGAAGCTCGAGGAGCGCTCGGACAGGCTGTATGTCCGAGGGGGCCGGTCCTACGGAAGCGACCCCGAGACGTTCGTGAGGGACATGACCGATGATGAGTTGGAGGCGAAGGTCCTCAAGGCCATGCTTGCCGACATCCCGCACCCAGTCGTCGCGGATCCGAAGGACACCGTGAACAGCATCATGTCGAGATACTGGTCTGACCATGGCCTGGCCGCTCTGAATGGCGTCGTCCCAGGGGAGGTCGCAAAGGCATACCACAAGGACGACAGCGAGTCCGCTCAGTCCCCTCTGAAGGTCGTCCGGCAGGCGGTCAAGAAGGCCGCGCACGCCGAGGTCACATCGAGGATGCCATCGTACACTGGGCTCTCGCAATATTCGAAACTCGTGGACGACGTAATAAGGGCGTACAAGACCAAGGGGTCCTCAGGAGCCAACGCCGTCCTTGACGCCGACACTTCGAACGACCACAGGTCGCGCTCGATCGCCCACGCGTTCTATCTCTCCCTCGGCATATCCACGAAGTCGTGGAAGTACACGGGAGAGGAGCAGGAGTTCGGGAGGCACCTGAGCGGCTTCGCCAAGGCCCTCATGGACAGCGAGGACGCCGATGCTCATCACAAGGCGTTCGTCACATTCATGAAGGAGGCCGGGAGCACAGAGGACATCAAGAGGTCCTCGTGAACCTCGCGTCCACCACGACGTGACTGACACCCGGGGAGTACGACTTGACCTCCTTGAACCTCAGGACCTCGACCTTGCTCTTCCTAGCGGCCTCCCTGAGCCTCTTGACAGGTCTTTCTGGCAGCAGCTCGTTCGGACATGTCTCGTGATAGTGAATCACGCCGCCGCTCTTCAGGAGGCGGAACGCGGTCTGGAGGAACTCGTGGGTCGTCTTCACATAGCCCATGATGACCCTGTCCGCGAAGGCGTCGCCCGGGAGATCCCGGTTGTCTCCGAGTATGGGCTCGACCTTCCCCTCCACCTTGTTCAGCGCGATGTTCTCCACCAGATATCCGTGCGAGACCTCGTTCAGCTCGCACGAGATGATCCGTCTCGGCCGCTGGTACACCGCGATTGGGAGGGTGAAGTAGCCTATGCCCGCGAACATGTCGACGATTGTCTCCCCATCGCACTCGATGCCCGCCATCCTCATCCGCTCATCGACGTTGCCCGATGAGAACATCACCTTGGAAGCGTCCAGTTTGTACAGTATCCCGTTCTCCGTGTGGACCGCGACGGGGTCCGTCCCGAACAGCGTCTTGACCACCGGGGTCCTGAGGTTGCCCGAGACGCCTCCGACATCCCTCAGGACGGTCTTGGCTTTCAGGGCCCTCGCATACGCCTCGCCGATATCACGCTCGTGGGCGTTGAGTTCCTTCGGCAGCTTCACGACGACCACGTCGCCGAGCTGTTCCCACTTCTCAGGCAGGAGGAACTTGAGCGCTTCAGGTACGGCGACCATCGCCCTGACCTGGTCGATCGGGTCCGTCCTCGTCTTCCTGGAAGGGAAGTCCCTGTCGACCAGGGCGGCGTGGTATGTGTCCATCACCTCCGCCCAAGGTTCCTTGAGCAGGGGTATCGCGATTGACTGGCCGTCGTCGAGTATGGCCAGTGTCTTGTCGACATAGCCCTTCCTCGCCAGGGTCACCCTGAATTCCTCTGCCAGTGCCCTAGGCACCTTCACGCCCAGCACGATGATGGCTATGCCCAGATGGGTAATAACACTTTTTCATCTCGTGAGGGCATCGACCGAAAACGATATAGTCGGATTCAGGCTTCGGAGCAGAAGATGATGTGCATCCGCTGGGCCGCCGCGGCCGTCCTGACCTTTGTCCTGCTCGCATCAGGCGCAGGCTCCGCGGACATAGCGTCGCCAGGGATGCCGCAGTACGCCAACAACATCTTCTCAGGGTTCGTAACGCCCACGGTCAAGCCGGGGGACTCGCTCGTGTTCGGGTTCAACATGACCAATCCGTACGACGACCCCGCGTGCACCATGGTCAATGTCACTCTCACCGTCGGGATATACAGGTACGCGACCCAGGAGGAGGTCAGGGACGTGGACTCCGAGTTCGACGACCCGCCCGTCTTCGACAACGGGGAGCCCGAGACGGACCTGGAGTTCGAGCAGATACCGCTCGGGGAGACCGTGAGGGTCGATCTGAACATATCCACCGATGAGGACACGCCCCACGGGTCGTACTTCTCTCAGAGCACCTACTTCGTCCGCCTCAGGCTCGCGTTCGATTTCGAGGGGAACGGCACGCCCGTGGTCCTCCAGTCGCGCGGGTTCTTCACCGCGGAACAATGGGATGAGATGGTGTCCTTCGAGGCG
>DUKU01000107.1:0-664 GCA_013329135.1 Thermoplasmata archaeon | reverse complement strand
CGCTGGCCCCTCGGATTGTTGATCGGAGGATGTTGCCTCGCGGCGTTCATGTCCCTCTACTACTTCGTGCTCGACAATCCAGGGAAGTACCCCTCACTTGAGAAACGATTCTATAAGCTGAGGGGAGAACTGAGCGAGCTTAGGGGCAAGCTTAAGGACCTGCGTCGAAAGTGACGCGGGATAGTCGATGTCGCCCTTCTCCTGCACCAACGCGAGCAGCGATGGTTCGCTGAATATCCTCAGGGCCTTGTCCATCTTCTTGTCGCTCAGGGAGACGAATACCTTCCTGAGCCTGAAGGCCTTCGCCAGCTCCTTGCCGAACGCCTCCTTCCAGAGCGGATCGTAATCCGCGAGCGCCGCGTCCTCATCCGTAGCAAGGAACGCGTGCGCGCACTCAGCGCAGAGTTCCGCACCCCTGATGCCTGTGTACACGCCTCCGCCCGACAGAGGCTTCGCGTGACAGGCGGCATCGCCAGCGAGCAGTATCCTGCCGGATCGCGCGGTCCTGCCGGGTCCGATCGGTATCCTGCCGGAGTACGACGACACCTTCCTCGCCTTCGAGAGCTCAGGCCTCGCCAGGAGCTTCTTGAGGTACACGGCGGGGGCGTGCTCCGCCCTCCACGTGCACAGGCCGACCCTCGTCGTGTCGCCTGCGGGTATGGCC
>DUKU01000003.1:1630-3374 GCA_013329135.1 Thermoplasmata archaeon | reverse complement strand
CCTTCCCGCACAGGAGCTTCGACCCTTTGCAGAAGGCGCACCTCGAAGACCTGGTCGAGACCCCGTCGAGCGACAACATCTCGTCGAACATGGCCGAGCTGTCGACCATAGCCGATGACCTGGAGAACTGCGAAAGGTCCATCCAGGACGTGTCAACCACACCGGCGTTAATAAGGTCAGCGGCCGCCGTTCTGAAAGTGCTCCAGATGCATGTGGTCAAACTAGATATACGCACAAAACGTTCTTACCCACAGAGGGGCGTAGAGGCTTCCTCGATAGGAGGAACTCGGAACTCATGATGGAGGCGGTGCTATCGCTCAAGATACCCGACAATTGGATGAGCGACATATCGGCCAAGTACCCGGCGACCATCAAGGTCATTGACAGGATGCCGTTCTCCGAGAAGGGCGTCAAGGACCTGGTGGAGATACAGGCGCCCGCGGACATGATGGACGAGATACTCGACACCATCAAGAAGAACCCTCTCGTCTCGAAGATGGACACGACCGTCACTGAGAAGGGGAAGGTCCTGAGCGCCGTCACGACCTCCAGGTGCGAGATATGCAGGATACTCACCGACGCCGATGTGTTCCTCATCTCGGCGCAGTCCAAGGACCAGGGGAAGGTCGAATGGACGATCATCCTGAGCGAGAAGAGCGTCCTCAAGGACATCTTCGACCACCTCAAGAGCAAGAGCGTCGAGGTCGAACTCGTCAAGCTCACGAAGATCGACGACAAGGAGACCCTCACCGAGCGACAGGACAAGATAACACAGGTCGCGTTCGACCGGGGATACTTCGACTATCCGAAGCGCATCAGCCTCAGGGAGCTGGCGAGGATGTTCGACGTCTCACCATCGACGCTGTCCGAGATACTCAGGAAGGGGCAGCGGAAGATAGTCATGGACTACTTCAAGAAGCAGAGACACTCGATATGAGATGACGGACGTAAAACATGCCTCAGCGCCGCGCCAGACACCGCACCACATAGTCAACAACTTAAACTAGGTCCAATCCATAAACTCATGAAACGACGCACCAGGAGACCACAGATTCCGACCGAAGCACAGGTTGTCGCCGCTCTCAAGGAGATCGTCGACCCTCACACCAACATGAACGTCTACGACATGGGGCTCATATCCGACATCAAGGTCTCCAAGGACGCGGTCAGCCTGACATTCAGGCCCACATCGTCTTTCTGTCCCTTGGGCGTGCACCTCGCGATGAACATCAAGCGCAAGCTCATGGGCATCCAGAAGACCAAGTCCGCCGATGTGAAAGTCATAGGCCACGTCCAGGCGGACATGATCAACAAGGCTCTGGCCGAGAAGTGATCCACGAAGGGCTCACGCGCCGAACTTCTTCGCCCTGTCCGCGACCCCCAGGACTATGGGCATCAGGTCCCTGCCGCGAATCCTGCCCAGAGCGCCAGATGCCACAGACATCTCGTCGAACTCCCTCACGTGGTCTATCCTGGCGCCGCCGCCAGAGATGGCGACTGGGACGGGGTCCGCGCTATGGTCCCTGACGCTCACGGGTGTCGAATGGTCCGCCGTCAGGACAACGACGACATCCTCGTGCATGCCGTCGAGCATGTTCGCCAGCATCGAGTCGATGTTCTCGATGACCTGGACCTTGAGCCTGAAATCACCGTCGTGGCCCGCGATGTCGCTGGCCTTGATGTTCATGAACACGAAATCGTGCGATTCGAGCGCTCTGAGCGCCGCGTCGCCCTTCGCCTTGTA
>DUKU01000003.1:0-1465 GCA_013329135.1 Thermoplasmata archaeon | reverse complement strand
ACCAGCCTGCACAGGCCCTTCACGAGCGTGACCCCGGCCACGGCTGCGCACTTGGTCCCGTACATGCGGGGCATCGGCTCAAGGTCCCCCAGCCCGCCTGCGCCCCTCGGCAACACTATGTTGGCGGGCGGGAGGCCAGCGCTCCTCCGCTCGATGTTCACCTTGGACGAGTCCAGCAGGCGGTGCGACATCCTGACGAACTCATTCAGGACACGAGCGGTCTTCTCGGCTTCTGGGACGAGCCCTCTCGACTCCAGCACCTTCCCCTCGTGGTGAGGGTCCGCATCCGTGACCCTCGGGTCAAGGCCGGGACCTCTGAATAGAAGCGCGCCCCTGTGCTCTGAACCTTCCTTGAACAGTATCTCGACATCCTCGATCATGAGGCCGGAGACGGCCTTGGCCAGCTCATCCGTGCCTGACTTGATCCGCCCTGCCCTGCGGTCGGTGACGACCAGGGTAGGATCGACCGTGGCGAAGTTGCACCTGAACGCGACATCCCCCTTACGCACCTCGAGGCCGGCCCCGGCTGCCTCTATCGGGCCCCGGCCAGAATATGCCGTGTAAGGATCGTATCCGAACAACGCGAGGTGTGCGGTGTCGCTGCCAGGGATGACCCCAGGAGCGATGACGTCCATGACGCCGCACATGCCGTGTCTGGCGACCGCGTCCATGGCGGGCTTCCTGGCCGCCTGGAGGGGTGTCTTCCTGTCGAACTCCTTGACCGGACGGTCGGAAAGACCGTCGCACACGATCATGAGCATCTTCTTCTCTTTCATGGACGTGTGTGGAATCGACCAGCCCGTAATTAACCCTACCCCTGTGCGGCCTGGGACCTGGGGATGGCCGCCAGCGCCAGACCGGCTACGCCGACACCCGCGCATATCATCATGACCGGGTCGAAGCCCATCGACAGGTACAGGGGGGCTAGCACGACCGGTGACAGCGCATAGCCCAGGAACCTGGCGCTGTTGAACACGGAGGACGATGTGCCCTTCATGCGGGCCGGGACGGCCACGACCATCGTCAGCAACGATGACCAGACGAACGACCCTCCAATCCCGGACACGATGAGCAGCGCGATGAACCCATAGTAGGAGCCGGCGAACTGCAAAGCGAACGCCACGAGCGCGCTTATGGAGAACCCCACCGCCACGCAGCACCTCGGGCCCCGGCTGTCGACCAAGGCTCCGGCCACTGGCGCGAAAAAGATGCCGACGACGCCGGATGCGGAAAGGGCGATCCCGATCTCCTCTGCCGAGAGCGCGAGCGGGCCGGTCTCCAGATACTCTGACACGAACGATATGACCCCGGCGAAGGCCATGAACGCCAGGAATCCGGCCCCTGACAGGCGCATGATGCGCCGGTCCGCGAACGCGGCCGAGAGCTGGACCCTCACAGCGCCGAACGATGCCTTTCCAGTGCCCCGTCCCTCGCCCTTGAATGCGAACCAGACTGCCACGAACAT
>DUKU01000012.1:15820-25850 GCA_013329135.1 Thermoplasmata archaeon | reverse complement strand
ATCGTCGACTCGCCCCCCATGATCATGGGCGTGCAGGCAGCAGGCTCGGCCCCCGTCGCCGCCATGTTCTCTCGGGGCTCGGACACTCTCGTGCCAGTCTCTAAGCCCGATACTGTCGCCACAGCCATCAGGATAGGGAACCCTGCCAACTGGAAGAAGACCGTCAGGGCCATCAGGGACTCCGGAGGCTCATGCTCCACAGTCACGGACGAGGAGATACTCAGGGCCCAGAAGCTCATGGCCAAGATGGAAGGCATATTCGCCGAACCAGCGGGCGCAGCGGCATTCGCAGGACTCGTCAAAGATGTCGAGTCCGGGGCCGTGGACCGGTCGTCCAGAATCGTGTGCGTATCTACTGGGCACGGTCTCAAGGATCCAGACGTGGCCGTGGGACAGTCCGAGAAACCCGTGATGATCGACGCATCCGTCGAAGCGCTCCGAAAAGTCGTGGAGGGCCTGTGAGATGAGGGTCATACTCCTGGGCTTCGGTGTGGTCGGACGGAGTTTCGCAGAGGTCGTCATGTCCGAAGGGACGAAGCTCGCCAAGGCCCACGGCCTGAAACCGAAGATCGTCGGGATCGTCGACAGCAGTGGGGCGGTCTTCGACAAGAACGGCCTGGACCTCGCGAAGGCCCTCAAATCGAAGAAGGACAACGGGACACTGGCAGGGTTCGGAGACTCATATCACGATGGCATGAGCGGCGTCCAGGCAGTCCGAGAGATCGACTGCGAGGTCGTCGTCGAAACGACCCCCACGGAGCTGAAGAAAGGGGAGCCTGGCCTGAGCCATGTGAAGGCCGCCATGATCAAGGGCAGGCACGTCGTGTGCACGAACAAGGGACCGTTGGCTCTCGCCATGCCGGCCCTGATGGAACTCGCACATCACAATGGCGTCCTTTTCAAGTTCAGCGGGACCGTGGGTGGCGGCACACCCGTGCTCGACTTCGCAAAGAAGTGCCTCGAAGGGAGCGAGATAAGGTCGATAAGAGGCATCCTCAACGGCACATCCAACTACATCCTGACGAGGATGGCGGCCGAGGGCGCGAGCATGAAAGACGCGCTTGCCGACGCCCAGCGCCTGGGCTATGCTGAAGCGGACCCCACATACGACATCGAGGGGTTCGACACGGCGTGTAAGCTCGTCATCACATCCAACTATGTGCTCGGCACGAGCCTGTCCATCAAGGACCTGGACATCCGCGGGATCACGAAGGTGTCTGACAAGGACATCGCAGAGGCTGCGGCCAGGGGCGAAGCGGTCAAGCTGATAGGCAGCGTCGGGAGCAAGGCGAAGGTATCACCAGAGAGCATCAAGCTCACTCATCCGCTCAATGTCTCAGGGACATTCAACGCGATATGTTTCGACACCCATCCGTCTGGGGAGGTCACTCTCGTCGGGAAGGGTGCTGGAGGGCCGGAGACGGCCACATCTGTGATCAGAGACCTGATAGAGATCAGGAGGTCTTTCGCGAGGTAGTGAGGGAGATGGTGTGGCCATGAGACTCGTCATGAAGTTCGGTGGCGTCAGCGTCGCGGATGGCGCGAAGTTCAGGAAGGTCGGCACGATAGCGCAGAGGTTCGCATCCAGAGGAGACCAGATCGCAGTCGTGACATCGGCCATGCACAGCGTCACGAACACGCTAGTGGATGCCGCGAACCAAGCTGGCAAGAAGAAGAAGGACCATGTGCGGAAGGCCGCGGACGACCTCGCCGAGAGGCACAGGAAGGCGGCCGAGGCGGCCATCAACGACAAGGAGATCCTGGAGAGGACACTCGAATCGCTGAACGCCACATGCGAGGACCTCAGGAACGTGCTCCTGGGCATCGCGCACATTGGCGAACTGACCCCGAGGTCGAAGGACTATGTGGCCGGCTTCGGAGAGAGGCTCTCCGCGCCGCTGCTGGCCGGAGTACTCGAAGACCTCGGGCTCAAGTCTAAGGCATTCACTGGAGGAGAGGCGGGCATCGTCACGGATGACAACTTCGGCGCCGCCCAGCCATTGATGAACATCACAGTGCTGCAGGTGAGGCAGACCCTGGAACCTCTGCTCGAGGAGGGGGTCATCCCTGTCATAAGCGGTTTCATCGCGCAGACCCAGGAAGGCATCCATACGACCATAGGAAGGGGGGGCTCGGACTTCACGGCGTCCATAATCGGAGCGGCAGTGAGAGCGGACGAGGTCTGGGTCTGGAAGGACGTGGACGGGCTCATGACGGCCAATCCCAAGATGGTCAAGGACGCAAAGATGATCGAGGCCATATCCTTCGCCGAGGCCATGGAGCTCGCGCACTTCGGGGCGGAGGTAATACACCCCAAGGCGCTCGAATGCGCGGCCAAGTATCAGCTCCCGTTCAGGGTCAAGAGCTTGGTGGACTGTGATAGACCAGGCTCATCCATAGTCAGTGAGACGAAGGTCAAGGACGGGGATGTCGTCAAGGCGATCACGAATATCAGCGACGTGGATCTGATCACCGTGAGCGGAGCGAGCATGTTCGGCACCCCTAAACTGCCGGCCAAGGTGCTCCAGATACTCACAGAGGAAGAGGTGAACGTGCTGATGATATCCCAGAGCTCCTCCGAGGAGAGCATCACGCTCGCGATACCGAAGGAGGATGGCTCCAGGGCGCAGAACGCACTCGAGCTCTCGCTCCTCGGGTCGAAGCAGGTCCGGGAGGTGTCGATAGAGGCCAGCCTGAGCATCGTCGCGGTCGTCGGGGCGGGCATGAAGGGCACACCTGGTGTTGCTGCCAGGGTCTTCACGACCATGGCGCGGGAGGGCATCAACATCCGTGCGATCGCGCAAGGGTCCTCGGAGCTCAACATCTCATTCATAATCAAGAAGAAGGACACCGAGAGGGCCGTCCAGGCACTCCATGACGACTTCAAACTAGGTGGATGAACGATGGCGAACAAGACGGAGTCTCTCAGGAGCGATTCGGTCAAGAAGGGAATGTCCAGGGCGCCCGCGAGGGGGCTGATGCGGGCGACCGGCATGAAGGACGAGGACTTCGAGAAGCCTTTGGTGGCTATCGCAAATTCCTACAACACCATCGTACCGGGACACATACACCTCAACGAACTGGTGGCCGAGGTCAAGAAGGGCGTCGAGGAGGCTGGGGGGGTCTGCTTCGAGTTCGGCGTGCTCGGCATATGCGACGGCATCGCCATGGGCCTGGAGGGGATGAGGTACTCCCTTCCGTCCAGGGAGATCGTGGCTGACACCGTGGAGTCGATGGTTGAGGCCCACGTGGCGGACAGCTGGGTAGGTGTCACGAACTGCGACAAGATAACCCCTGGGATGCTCATGGCATGCGGGAGGCTCAACGTGCCTTCAGTCATACTCACGGGCGGGCCGATGCTGCCAGGCGAGTACAAGGACCGACGACTGGACGTGATATCCATATTCGAGGCCGTCGGCGAGTTGACGGCCGGGAGGATCTCCGATGAGGACTTCCTGGAGATCGAGCGCAGGGCCTGTCCGGGGGCGGGTTCGTGCTCCGGACTGTTCACTGCGAACACGATGGCCTGCCTCACGGAGGCGCTCGGCCTGAGCCTCCCGGGTTGCGCGACCCAGCATGCGGTGTCGAAGGAGAAGAGGGAGACGGCTCGCAGGACCGGGGTCCTGGCTGTAGAGCTGGCCACGAAGAACCGGCGCCCGAGGGACTTCGTCACGAGGGAGAGCTTCGAGAACGCCATCAGGGTCGAGAACGCCATAGGCGGGTCCACGAACACGACCCTGCACCTGATCGCGATCGCCAAGGAGTTCGGAATGGAGCTTGAGCTGTCCGCGTTCGACAAGCTGTCCAGGGAGACGAAGCACATAGTCGCACTGAAGCCCGGCGGGAAGCACTTCATGGATGACCTCGATCGGGCGGGGGGCATACCAGCAGTCATGTCAAGGCTCTCTGGAGCTCTCATGGACACGGGGACCGTGACCGGCGCGTCCATCCTCAGCGTGGCCAAGGGGGGGAAGGTCGAGGACGCCGATGTCATCCGCTCACTGGACAACGCCTACCACGAGGAAGGAGGCATAGCAGTCCTCTTCGGGAACCTCGCGGAGGAGGGGTCCGTCATCAAACAGTCCGCGGTCACCGACTCCATGAGGATGTTCGAGGGGCCGGCCAAGGTATTCGATTCCGAGAAGGCCGCGACCGAAGCGATGCTGAAGGGGAAGATAGTGCCAGGGGACGCGGTCGTCATCAGGTACCAGGGGCCCAAGGGCGCCCCCGGCATGCCAGAGATGCTGGGACCGACATCCATCCTCGCGGGTCTCGGGCTCGGCGAGTCGGTCGCCCTCGTCACGGACGGACGGTTCTCCGGAGGCACGAAGGGACTATCCATCGGCCACGTGTCCCCCGAGGCGTTCGTCGGAGGGACGATCGCCGCGGTGAGGAACAAGGACATCATCAGGATAAACCTGGACTCGAGGGAGATAGAGGTCCTGATATCCCAGAAGGAGGTCAGGTCGAGGCTCAAGGAGAGGAAGGCGCCGAAGGGCGATGTCTCGGGCTACCTCGCCAGGTACAGGGACGGGGTCAGCTCGGCCAGCACGGGAGCGGTCATGTCGCCTGGTGGTGCGAAACCCCCCTCATGATGACAAGAATCATTAGCCCCCATTGCCCTTGTGTGACCTGAGCCCAGGCAGGAGTGATTCATATGGTGGACGCTGAGAGGATCATCTTTGACATAGTCCCAAGCATCCTGGGCCTGTTCCTCGTGGGCTACTCCGTCGTGCACATACGGCGCATGAGGGCGGACTTCTTCACGGTCATAAGGGGCTGGATATTCACCCTCTTCCTGGCGTCGGTCGTCATGCTGTGGGTCTTCGAGATAGTCAAGGATTACCTTGGCTCGTGGTCGGAGCAGGCGCGCATCGCCATTGACATCACGTTCGTCGTCGTGGCGATATGGCTCTCCGTGTGCCTCGTGGCCCTGAACACCCGCTACAGGACATTCAGCACCATGGACCACTTCTCCGACTGGATGAAGAGGCATCCGGTGAACATCATCACGACATGGGGCGTCATCGGCCTGTTCGTGATCGTGTACTCGTGGGCCATGAACCCGCAGATGAGCGAGGTCGCGGACGAAACGGTCCTGCTCGGGATGGTGATTGGGTACCTGGCGGCCTCGGTCGTGATCGACTTCATCCTGCCGTTCACCAGCAAAGAGTCCGGCCTCGGACACAGGACGGAGTTCGAGGTGTTCGGGGGCATGAAGGGCATGGCCCTGGCGATGATAGGGATACCGATCATCGAGTTCCTGTTCGGCGTCGTGCTCGAGTACGTGATCGGCTACGAAGGCCCGAACCCATATTCTTGGATCATGGTGGGCCTGTTCGCAGCCATACTGGGCACGGTGACGGACACTAGGTTCACGGCATTGATCGTCGACCCCGAGGTGGAGAGCGCCAAGAGGTCCGGTTTCAGAGCGTACGACATACCCAGGGGACCATACCTCATGGAGGACGAGAAGTCCGAGAGCTCGATGAGACTGTTCTCCGAGCTGATCTCCCTTCCCCTGAGGCCTGACGCCGACCTCCCCGTATCGGAGGAATCCGCATCTGCCACACTGGAGTTCCTCATACCCAGAGGCCTCATGGTCACGAGAGAGTACCCTGAGAACATCAGGGAGAACTACAACATACAGGTCACACCCATCATCTGGCTCACTGAGATGCCCGGGGAGCGCAGGGTCGCGCCCACGAGCCTGGCGGTCCTGACGGACACGGTCATCAGGTTCATGGAGAGCAACCCGAACAGCATAGTCCTCCTGGAAGGTGTCGAGTACCTCATCACATTCAACGATTTCAGGAAGGTGCTCAGGAACCTGGACTCGCTCAACGAGACCACGTGGATCACCAAGACAAGGCTCCTGATCGCGATAAACCCGAAAGCATACGATGACAAGGAGCTCGCTCTCCTCGAGCGCGACAGGAAGGTCGTGAGAGGGGAGGAGGGCATCGAGGAGCTCAGGAAGCGGTTCAAGGTCGCCTCAGGCGGGTCCGCATAGAGGGTTTCGCGGGGAGTCAGTACGATTCGTATCGGCAAGTGATTAATAGCATAACTGAGGTTACAGCTTCACAGCTGAGCGGTAGACGCCTGCGGATATGCGGGCGAACGAGGCCCGCTCGGCCCGTAATCGGGGGGTAATGAAGTGAGGGAATCCTATAGATTTGGAGCTGCGGCCGCGGTCGCGATGCTCGTGCTCATGATGGCACCCGCATCGAGCTCGGCTGGAGAAGCGAACGCCAAATGGACATTCATGGTGTATCTGGACGCAGACAACAACCTGGAATCGTGGGGCGTCCTGAACCTGGACTGGCTCGAGACGGTGGGCTCGAACGTGGACGTGAACTTCGTCGTATTGATGGATACCTATGGCGAGGATGCCGACCTGCTGTATGTGGAGCTCGGGAGCTCCGTGTCCGTGGGCGGGGACTATGGCTATCCGAAAGAAGTGAACATGGCCGACCCGGACGTGCTTGAGGAATTCATCGAGATATGCTGCGACGATTATCCGGCCGACAAGTACGCGCTCGTGCTCTGGGACCACGGAGGCGGATGGAGAGGCCTCTGCTGGGACGACACGACTTACGAAGAGACCGGCGTCGACGACTGCATCACGATGGTCGAGCTGAGGGACGCGGTCGAGGGTGCGTACACGCACACTGGGGAGATCATGGATGTCATCGGCTTCGACCAGTGCCTGATGGCCATGCCTGAGGTAGCATACCAGGTGAGGGACTACTCGGACTACCTCGTCTTCAGCGAGGAGACAATCCCGGGACAGGGCTTCCCGTACGACGACATCGCTCGGGACCTCGTCGGCGACGCCGACATGGACGGCAGGGAGTTGTCCGAGGTGATTGCGGTCGACTATGCGGCGTTCTACCAGGAACTCGGCTACAAGGACGTGACGATCAGTGCCTTTGACATGGCATACATGGACGACCTCACCGAGGCGGTGGATGCATTGGGCGCCGAACTCCTTGAATGGCTCGTGGTGTACATGAACTGCATCCAGAGGGACCTGATCCTGGCCCAGGAGTACTACTACCCGTACAACGTGGACCTGAAGGGCTTCGCGGACAACCTGTTCGGCGACCAGTCGATAGAGGAGAAGAGCATAAAGAAAGCCGCCGCGGTCGTCTCGCAGGTCGTGAGTGATGGCGTCTTCGCCTGCATCAATGGGGACCACAACTACAAGTCCAGCGGGATGGCGATCTACGCGCCCTCGACGAACGACGGTATGCACTCCATCAAGGACGACTACGTGAACGTGCCGTTCGCCACTGAGACGAGCTGGTACGACTTCGTGAACGCTTTCTCGAACTGGGAAGGACGCTCGGTCGATCTGAACAAGGTCGCCTAGAGCGGTTCAGAACGGGACGAGAAGTGCAAACCACTTCCAGAAACACTTTACCGCTTTTCATACATGGCCGACGCTCAGGCCTTCTTGTACGACCCCAGGACCTTCACGAAGGCGCCCGTCTTGAGCAGGCCGCCCACAGCTGCGTGACAGGCGGGGTCGTCCATGCTGCCCTCGATGTCCGCGTAGAAGACATACACCCAAGGCTTGTTCTTCCTGGGCCTGGACTCCAGCTTCGACAGGTTCACGCCCCTGGATGCGAACTCACCCAGGCACATGTGCAACGCCCCCGGCGCGTTCTTGGTGGCGAAGACGATGGAGGTCTTGTTCGCGCCCTCCACCGGACCGGGATTCTTCTCGAGCACGAAGAACCTCGTGAAGTTGGCGTCCTCGCTCTGGATGTCCTCCTTCAGTATCTTGAGCCCGTAGACTTTCGCAGCCCTCCTGCTCGCGATGGCGGCGACGTCCCTCCGCATCGACTCCGCGACGATCCTCGCGCTGCCGGCCGTGTCGTACGATGCGATGGTCTTCCAGTCCGGATGGTTCTCGAGGAACTTCCTGCACTGCCCGAGGGCCTGCGGATGGCTCATGACCTCTCTGATCGAGTCCATGGTCGCGCCCTCGGCCACTATCAGACAGTGCTTCACGGGCACGATGACCTCGCCGACAATAGTGAGATCGTGATCTAGGAGTAGGTCGTTGACCTGGGTGACGCTTCCCTCGATAGAGTTTTCGACAGGGACGACTGCGTGCGTGACCTCGTCCCTCTCGACTGCGCTGAAGACCGAAGCGAAGTCCGGGTAGGGTCGCGTCTCCACTTCGGGGCCGAACTGCTTGACGCACGCGTCCTCCGAGTAAGCACCCCGCTCTCCCTGGAACGCCACCAAACGCCTCGCTTTGACCATCGAACGCTGTACAAGAATCAGCCTATTTCTACTCTTCCAAGGATACTGGCGCCCAGCCAGCACTGTCCGCTGCACAGAATTGTCCACTAGAATGAGGCGCCTGGCTGCTGGATAAAGCCACAAACATTTATATCGGGCGAGACCATGAGGAGCTTTGCCACGCCTATAAGGCGCGGACCCACTAATCATGGAGGCTAGGAATGGCAACAAAGAGCAACGCGCTGCTTATTCTGCCCTTGGGGCTGCTTCTCCTAGCCTAAGTGCTTCAGTGAGGATTTTTGGAGAGTGTTTTGATGCCAACACAAGCTCCGAGTGAGAATGCTAAACCAACCGAAGAGGCCGGGTTCAGGGTACCCGATGCAGGCGTGTTCGTGAGCGAGTACAACAAGCAGATATTCCAGGCGACCAGGATGCCTGAGAGGGTCAAGATACTCGACACGACCCTGAGAGACGGCGAGCAGACGCCCAACGTGGCCTTGTCGGTCGACGACAAATTGAAGATCGCGCAGGCGCTCGACGAGCTCGGTGTGGACATCATCGAGGCCGGGTTCGCCGTCAACTCCGAGGGGGAGGCCGAGGCGGTCAAGAGGATCGCGGGCGCGGGGCTCAAGAGCGAGATCTGCAGCCTGTGCAGGGCATCCAATCATGACATCGACGCGGCCCTTGCTTGCGACGTGGACTCAGTCCACATCTTCCTGGCCACATCCAAGGTCCACCTCGAGAAGAAGCTCAAGATCACGCAGCAGGAAGCGGTTGAGAAGGCCGTCGCGTCCGTACAATACGCGAAGCAGCACGGCCTTATCGTCGAGTTCAGCTGCGAGGACGCCACAAGGACAGAGCTCCCGTTCCTGAACATCGTACACAAAGCGGTGGAAGACGCGGGCGTTGACAGGATAGACATCCCAGACACCGTGGGCGTCATGACACCGCAGGCGATGATGCAGTTCGTAGCCCAGGTGAGGAAGAACACCAAGGTGCCCCTCGCAGTCCACTGCCACGACGACTTCGGGCTGTCGGTGGCGAACTCCCTCGCCGGGGTGCTCGGAGGGGCTGAGGAGGTCCATGTCACGGTCAACGGCCTCGGGGAGAGAGCAGGCAACGCCGCGCTCGAGGAGGTCGTCATGGGGCTCCAGGCGTTCTACAACCTCAAGACCAGGATCAATACCCGCAAGATGGCCTTCGTGTCGAGGCTGGTATCACAGCTCACTGGCATCGCGGTCCAGCCGAACAAGGCCATCGTCGGCGAGAACGCATTCTCGCATGAGGCGGGCATCCACGTCCACGGAGTGCTGAGCGAATCATCGACATACGAGCCGATGCGCCCCGAGATAGTTGGCAAGGAGAGGACCCTGGTCGTCGGTAAGCACTCGGGAGTGCACGCGGTCCAGAACAAGTTGAAGGAATACGGCCTCGACCTCACGCCGGATCAGATGAAGGAGGTCGTCGCGAGGATCAAGAAGTACGCGGAGTCCGGCAAGAAGCTGGATGACGCTGAGCTGCTCGCAGTTGCATACGACATCATGGGCCAGGAGGTAGAGCCGGTCATAAGGCTCGAGGAGTTCACAGTCTTCACGGGCCTGAACTTCACGCCGACCGCGACCGTCGTCCTGAACATTGATGGCGAGGTGAGGAGGGCCTCTGAGACTGGCGTGGGACCGATAGACGCCAGCCTGAGCGCCATAAGGACCGCGGTGTCAAAGAACATCGTGCTCAAGCAGTTCAGGCTCGAGGCCATCACGGGCGGGTCGAACGC
>DUKU01000012.1:10433-15666 GCA_013329135.1 Thermoplasmata archaeon | reverse complement strand
CTCGGGAAGAGCGTCGGCTCGGACATAGTCACGACCAGCGTCGACGCGACGATCGAGGGCCTGAACAGGCTCTGGGTGCACAAGCTCCACTCTAATGGCGATAAGACTAAGAGGAAGGCTTACTGAATCAGGGGCCGCTCATCAAGAGGTGTCATCGCATGGCCAGGACCATAGCTGAGAAGATTCTTTCCACCAAGGCCCAGAAGGACGTCTCGCCAGGGGAGATAGTCGAGGCCGAGGTCGACTATGTGATGGTGAACGACATCACGGCGCCCGCGGCCTTCGATGAGTTCGAGGCCATGTGCACCCCGGTGCTCGAGAAGAAGGTCGTGCTCGTACCCGACCACTACGTGCCGAACAAGGATGTCGCGTCCGCCATCCAGGCGAAGAAGATGCGGGACTTCGCGAAGAAGTACAAGATACGCAACTACTTCGAAGTGGGTTCGGGAGGCGTGTGCCACCAGATCATGATAGAGAAGGGGTTCGTCGCACCTGGCAGGCTCATCGTGGGTGCGGACTCGCACACATGCTCCTACGGCGCGCTTGGCGCGTTCGCCACTGGCATCGGCAGCACGGAGGCCGCCACTGTCTTCGCCAGGGGTCTGCTCTGGTTCAAGGTGCCGGAGTCGATGAAGTTCACTATCGATGGCCAGCTCGGAAGGCACGTCATGGGCAAGGACATCATACTCACGATCATAGGAGACATCGGCGTGGAGGGCGCGCTCTACAAGTCCATGGAAGTCCAGGGGACGGCCATATCCAGCTTGTCTGTCTCGGACCGCATCACGATCTCGAACATGGGCATAGAAGCGGGCGCGAAAGCGTGCATCATCCCACCGGACGCGAAGGTGGACGAGTACCTGAAGGGGCGCGTGATGGGGGAGTACTCAAATGTCCTCGCTGACCCAGGCGCCAGCTATGCGGATGTCAGGGAGTACGTGGCCGAGGACCTGGTTCCAGTTGTCGCAAGACCTTACCTCCCTAGCAACGTGGCACCCGCGAGCGAGGTCGGGGTCGCGATAGACCAGGCGTACCTGGGCTCGTGCACCAATGGCAGGATCGAAGACCTGAGGGTCGCTGCCGCGATACTCAAGGGGAGGAAGGTCAAGGACGGCGTCAGGCTCCTAGTCGTCCCGGCGAGCAAGCACGTGTTCGACCAAGCATCCTCAGAGGGACTGTTCAAGATCTTCTCGGACGCTGGAGCGTTCATATCTGGTCCGACATGCGGTGCGTGCCTCGGCGGTTACATGGGAGTCCTTGCACCCGGCGAGAAGTGCGTGAGCACGACCAACAGGAACTTCGTCGGCAGGATGGGGCACAAAGACTCCGAGGTCTATCTCGCGAGCCCCGCGGTTGTCGCGGCCAGCGCGGTCGCAGGCAGGATCGTCGATCCCTCCGAGGTGGTCGGATGAAGGACGCGTTCAAGGGGAGCGCGTGGACGTTCGGGGACAACATCGACACCGACCAGATCATACCAGCGGAGTACCTGGTGACGATGGACAGCAAGGAGCTGGCCAAGTACGCCTTCTCCAAGGTCTCACCGGAATTCCCGAAGAAGGTCAAGGCCGGGGACATCGTGGTCGCGGGAAGGAACTTCGGGTGCGGCTCCAGCAGGGAGCACGCTCCGAGGGCGCTCATGGGAGCAGGCGTGTCGTGCGTGGTCGCGGAATCGTTCGCGAGGATATTCTTCAGGAACTCGATCAACATCGGCCTGCCGCTGGTGGAGGCGAAGCTGGACGTGAAGGACGGGGACACGGTGACAGTCGACCTCGAGGATGGCGTCGTCAGGAACGAGTCCACGGGCCAGGAGGCCAAGTTCGCCAGCTATCCGCCATTCATCATGATGCTCATCGAGAAAGGGGGCCTCGTGCCCTACACCAGGGAGATGTTGGGTTGCAGAAAGTAGGTGTCATTCAAGGGGACGGCATCGGACCCGAAGTCATCAGGGAGGCGCGCAAGGTCTTGGACGTTGCGTGCGAGAGGAACGGCTTGTCCCTGGACTTCGAGGAGTTCCCTCTCGGGGCGACGCACTACCTCAAGACGGGCGAGGTGCTCTCAGACGATACTATCTCCAGGCTCGCGGAGAAGGATGCCATACTGCTGGGCGCGATGGGCGACCCACGCGTGAAGCCCGGCGTGCTCGAGAAGGGCGTTCTCCTCAGGCTCAGGTTCCACTTCGATCAATACGTCAACCTAAGGCCAGTCCAACTGTTCGACGGCGTCCCGTCCCCCCTCGCCGGGAATGACCGGAAGGTCGACATGTTCTTCGTTAGAGAGAACACGGAGGACTTCTATGTGGGCCTCGGCGGCAGGGTCGGCAGAGGGAAGTCCCGTGCCGAGCTGAATCTGGTCAGGAAGGCGTACGAGGCGAAGTTCGATGTCGGGATCGACCTCAAAGGCGATGACGAGCTCGCGTTCCAGATCGGCGTGATCACCAAGGGCGGGGCCGACCGCGTGGTCGACTTCGCATTCAAGTTGGCGAAGGAGAAGCGGATGGACCTCGTGACCTCCGTGGACAAAGCCAACGTGCTCACGGACGTGTACGGGCTCTGGCGCGAGGCGGTCGAGCGCGCGTCCAAGAAACACGGGGTCGCGAAGGAGTTCCTCTACGTGGATGCGGTCGCGCTCCACATGGTCAGGAACCCCGAGAGGTTCAAGGCGCTCGTGACCCCGAACCTTTTCGGAGACATACTCACGGACCTCGGGGCCGCCCTGCAGGGAGGCCTGGGCTTCGCGCCATCGGGGAACATCAACCCCGAGGGCATCAGCATGTTCGAACCGGTCCACGGATCCGCGCCGGACATCGCAGGGAAAGGCCTGGCCAACCCCGTCGGGGCGATTCTCTCCGCGGCGCTCATGCTCCAGACACTAGGGCACAGGAAGGCCGCCGAGGAGATCGAGCGGGCCGTGAGGGAAATCCTGGCATCCGGGAAACACATGACCGCCGACGCCGGAGGAAGGACCTCGACATCGGCCATGGGCGATGCAGTCGCCTCGAGGCTCAGAGAGATCTAAAACACGCCATGGAATTACTGTCAGCCGTCCGCCAGCAATGATGAGTACGATTTCTTCAGGGTCCACCAGGGGCGGTGGTGCTCGCACCGTTACAGCTGGGCAGTGACGGCCGCACCCCAGACTATATTCATACTATTCTGAGCATAATACTAAATACCCATAACTCGTTTTGAACTAAAAAGGGCAATAGAGGTGGATGGGATGTCACCGCAAGTTCTGCCTGTTCAGAAGCAGAAGGCAATAGAGATCGGAGAGTTCCTCACGAACAATGTCTCGCGCGCGGCCGTGTACGCGCTCCTGCATAGGCAGCCGCTCACGAGGAGGGAGATCGAGCGCAGCCCGATGACGGATTCGATGAGGCGGTTGTCACTCAGTGCGCAGACTAGGTCTTTGAAGGACAAATCGAACGTGCAGATGAGGACCCTGCTCGCGAAGGGCGTGGAATGCGGCGTGCTCCTCCCCGTCAACTCGAAGAGGCAGAACTACTACTTCCTCAACTCGGACCTGAGGATAGAACCCGCACCGGTGCGCGACCCAGCGGAGGATGACGGAGAGGTGGCCCTGAATGTCTTCCTAGACAGGACTTTCGCCCATACACCGGGGCATGCGGTGTTGCCGGCCTGGGGCACAGCGGCGGACCACACGATCCTTCCAGTCCCGTTCATAGACTCCCCCAAGACATTCGTACTGTGGCTCAGTTGGCTCATCACCCCCACGAGGAGGGAGGTCCTGAACTACATAGGGCGCAACGGTGAGGTCACGAGGCCGAAGCTCCGGGCAGACCTGGGGTTCTGGGCGGACAGGATCGTCTCTAAGGAGGGGATCCCGAGCGGCGTGATCGAGCGTTCAGACGGCAAGATCAGGTACCAGTTCTCAGAATTCTCGTTCTCGAAACTGAAGGTGAAGAAGGAAGAGGAGCCGGGCAAGAGGAAGCCCTGGACAGCGTATCCCCCGTCGTTCTGGATGACCAGATCGTACGAGCCGCTCAAGTGCATAATGGGGGCGTCCCGATATCTGGGCGACTCGAAGCCGAACGCGACCCCCGCGATGGTGCTCGAAGAGATGGCCAAAGAGGAGCTCACCGTCGTCGAGAAGAACAGGAAGGAGTTCCTCGAGGTCAATTTCCTCGAGAGGATGAGCTTCTACGCGATCTACCATTCCTCAGGGGATCCCGCTGTCAAGATATCTGCGGAAACACTCGTCCCGGAGAAGGTCACATTCAACTCTCCCGAGCACCCGATGCTCTGGGTGGCAAGGACAGACGAGGAGCACGCGGGCGCCAGGTTGCAGTTCAAGGAGGAGGCGGCGAAGATGCTCCTGTCCAAGAGGACGAAGGATGAGCAGGTCGCGTACCTCGACAAGATGATGCTGGACCTCGCGATGGAACGCATAGGGAAGAGGCTGGAGATGCACGAGGCCGCGCTGGCGAGCGACCTCGACAAGCTCAGGATGGAGTCCTTCGGCCTCGGGGCGGAGTCCATCGGGGCAGTGGCCGAACTGGAGACAGACAGAGAAGCCGTGCTCAGGGAGAAGATGTACTTCGAGAGGTTCATGAACGTGCTGATCCCCGGCTCCATCAAGAAGCCGAAGAAGAGGACCACCGAGGAGGAGATCTCGGAGATAGACAAGGGGCAGGGGAATCCGCCCCAGTAGTCTGCACTCAGCCACGACACGGCCGCCGACACGTTCTTGCACCGCGAGTGGCATCGCGCCACGGGGATTTGGTGAACGTAAGGGAGTACCGAGCCTCGGACGCGGAGGAGCTGACCCGTCTCATCGCAGGGCTCAGAATCACCCTAGACGGATTCAAGGCTACGCGGGCCGAACCCGACCTGATGGCAGCGAGGGGGGAGCTCGACGATTCCTTGAGGCATGGATACAGCATCTATGTCGCCGAAACGGACGGCGCTGGCCTGGCGGGATTCATCGTGTGCAGAACCGTCGACGGCGTGACCTGGGCGGAGTCCATCTATGTCGACGAGCCGCGCAGGAGGGCGGGTGTCGGTGGGGCCCTGTTTGCCAAAGCCGAGGAAGTCGCCCGAAGTGGAGGACAAGATACCCTCTACACGTGGGTCCACCCTAACAACGAAGGCGTAATCGGGTTCCTCAAGGCGCACGGATACGACGTTCTCAACCTAATCGAGGTGCGGAAGCCTCACGAAGGTGAGGTACCTGGCCAGAATGTGAGAGTGATGTCGAACGAATTCAGGTACTGAGA
>DUKU01000012.1:4610-10229 GCA_013329135.1 Thermoplasmata archaeon | reverse complement strand
ACTCCTCGGCATCATTGCCTGCATGGGCGCCCGCCCACCCACATGAATAAGTTAAGGATTCCAGCAACCGTTAAGCGAACGACTTCAGAACAACTGGCCCTCACCCGAAACGATATTGTACGGCTAGAACCATCAGGTCCTGTAGCTGAAACATATAAGCAAACATAAGTACGCATAAGCATGTGCTAATACTTCACTTATAGGTGCTTAGAATGACCCTGACGGACCGAGAGAAGCATATCGTCGACATACTGAGGCGAGGGATCAACTCCCCGACCCTCTTGGCATCCGAACTCAAGATCACGCAATCCGGCGCGACCCAGGCGCTACAGAAACTCGAGAGGAAGGGCGTCGTGAAGAGGACCAAGATCGGCCGCAACGCCCTCTACAGGCTCACGGAGGAGAAGCCACCTGAGGAACCATCTCTGGCAGACGAGGACCTGGACCTGATAAGGGAGTCGTACCACGCCCTCTCGAAGGTCTGGTCACACCTCCTGAGACTCGACCTCTCCCATGAGGAGCTGGCCAAAGTCCGGGAGGCGAGGAACCTGCTCGAGGAGATCCTGGTCAGGCGGGGCAAGAGCCTGGACTGAGACACCGCGTTGAATAAGACGACTTTCCCTGGGAAGGGGGCCAGCAGCGGCTACCTGAGAGCCTCTTCGTCCTTCTTCTTGTTGTCGACGGTCAATATCATGTCCGTGTGGCCGCCGTCCTTCCCGAGGATGTAGATGGAATCGACGTTGACCATGGCCCTGGCCAGTTTCTTGGCGATCTTGCCCAGCTCGCCGGGCTTGTCCGGTAGCCTGATCGAGACGACATCCTTCAAATCGTACCCTATGCCAGATTTCGCCAGCGCGGCCTTGGCCGTCGCCTCATCGTCGGTCACGACCCTTATCAGGGGCTTCGCGTTGTTTCGCTCGCTGGCGATGCCCTTGATGTTCACGCCGTTGTTCCCAAGGAGCTCACACACCTTGGCCAGCTCTCCGGGTTTGTCCTGGACGAAGACATCGAATTCCTTCAAGTTTCCAGTCCTCGGTGTACCTATGCCCTGAGCTAGTTAAAAAGAATTCCGGCGACGAATCATAGACCGATACGGGGTCAGCGGTCCGTGGGCAGCTTGACCCAACGCTTGACCCACCAGTATGCCAGATACGTCGAGTTCACGGTCGCGAGGACTAGGACCGCGCCGTACCAGAACAGCATGTTGCTATCCATCCCTCCGAGGGAACCGACGACCGTAGCGATGGTGTTCGGAACCAGCACCGCGGTACCCAGGATCGTCAGCCAGGTTATGGTCATCGTCATGCGGTTGTTAAGGGTCTGCAGCTGGTTGTTGTAGAGGGCCTGCAGCACCTCAAGGCCGGAGGCGAGGACCTCGGACATGTGCTCGCTCAATGATATCTGGCGGTTCACATCCTCGACGAGCAGGCCCACCTTGGCCAGGGTCTTGGGGTTGTCCGCGATGAGCTCGGCATCGCCGAACCGGAGCGAGTGGAGGACATCCGCGGTCCGCCAGAGTGTGTTCAGATAGGTGATGAGCGCGTGCTTCAGCTGGTAGATCTTCCTGCCTATCTCCAGTCTGGGGGACTCGGGGTCCAGGAGGAGCTCACCCATGGAGTCCGCCTGCTCCTCGATCTCCCTCAAGTGCTCGAAGTTGTGTGAGTTGTTCTCATCGAGTATCCTGACGAGCATCATGGTGAGGCGGTCGCTCAGGGACATGCCCTCCGGGAGCTTCCTCAGGAAGGCGTCCGCATACCTCGAGAACAGGACCAGCCTCTCCACGTTCCGGCTGTGGATGGTCACGATGAGGTCCTTGCGCACCAGTATGATGAGCGGGAAGGCTTTGACATCCAGCTTGGAGACCTTGACGGCGGGGACCATGATCCCCATCTCGGTGTCCCTGTCCTCGAATGAGGCGTAGTACCCCTTGAGCAGGGTCGAGACCAGCGAGTCGCTGAACCCGAGCTTCACGGCCACCTCTGTGCCGTCCTTCTCCAGGTCGTCAGTGGTGAAGTTGACCCAGCCCAGGCTCGAACCCTGGAGCGTGGATATGAACTCCGCCGGGCTGTTGCCGAATATCTTTGTAGGCTTGCCCTTGTGGGGCAGGGCGACACATATCCCCTTGTAGGCCTTCGCCTTCCGCACTTCTTCGTGCCCGTGGTTGTTGGTATCAGATGGTCCCATCCGTGGACCCGACTCGACGCTGTCCCGCAACTGAGTGCCTCCCATCTGCTATCAGAGACCGAGACCTGTATCGCCACACGGCCATGTATATTTCGCTCTGTGGCAATGGTCTGGGAGGCATGCATCCTTTTAATATGTGTCCCGTCATTTCAACGGCGGTTAAGTTGAGGGTCCTCATCATCCACGCGGACAAATTCGAGTACGAAGTCAAGGATCCCACGAAGATGGCGGAGGAGATCCCAGCCGGCGCTCCCAGGAAGCACACGTTCCAGGAGCCCCTTGTCGTATTCACGACGGTCGAATCATCGGACGACAATGCGGATGCAATCGCCGAGGTCGCGGCGACCGACATCGCGGAGGTATTCTCCAAGGTGGAGGCCAGGAGCGTCGTCCTCTACCCCTATGCGCACCTGAGCTCGGACCTGGCAAGGCCAGACCAGGCTATCGCTGTGCTCAAGGCCACGGAGGCCGCGATATCGTCCAAAGGGATGGACGTCCACAGGTCCCCCTTCGGATGGTACAAGGGCTTCGAGATCAAGTGCAAAGGCCACCCGCTCTCAGAGCTTTCCCGGGAGTTCGATGCCGGGCAGAAGAAAACCAGGGAGGAAGTCGTCGAGAAGATCAGGAGCGACTTCTTCATCCTCACACCCGACGGCGAGGAGATCCGGTTGGACCTCAAGAACATCGATTCCATGAAGTTCCTGGACGATTACCCGTCCCTCAAGACATTCATCATATCCGAGGAGGTCGGGAGGTCCAAGGGCATCGAGCCCCCGTCAATCAAAGCCATGCAGAGGCTCGAGCTCGTGGACTACGAGGAGGCGAGCGACAGAGGCCATTTCAGGATGTACCCCAAGGGGCATCTCATATTCAGCCTCCTCGAGAGCTGGGCCGAGGAGATCGCGCTCGACAGGATCGGCGCGGTCCAGATAGACACGCCCATCCTGTACGATTGGTCCATGCCCGATATCAGGAGCCAGGGCATGTCGTTCCACGAGAGGCACTACACGCTCAAGACGGACGAGAAGAGGGAGTTCGTCCTCAGGTTCGCCGGAGACTTCGGTCTGTTCCGGATGCTGAAGGGGGCCACGATCAGCTACAAGAACCTCCCGCTCAGAGTCTACGAGTTCTCCAAGAGCTTCAGGCTGGAGCAGAGGGGCGAGCTCACAGGCCTCAAGCGGCTCCGTGCATTCCACATGCCGGATGTCCACTGCTTCGTCGCTGACATCGACGACGGCTGGAAGGAGTACATGCTCCTCTACAAGAGCTACGGGGACCTCGCGGACGCCACTGGCGTGGAATACACGGTAGCGTTCCGGATCGTCAAGGAGTTCTACGACAAGTACAAGCAGAACATCGTCGAACTGCTCAAGTACTCCAAGAAGCCGGCACTCATCGAGGTCCTGTCCGAGATGAAGCACTACTGGGCCGTGAAGCACGAGTTCCAGGGCATCGACTCAGTCGGCGGGGCCGTTCAGTTGAGCACGGTCCAGCTGGACGTCGAGGACGCCGAGAGGTACGGGATCGTCTACACCGACGCCGAGGGCAAGAAGCGTGGCTGCATCATCACACACTCATCCATCGGCTCAATCGAACGCTGGATGTATGTCCTGCTCGAGGAGGCTCTCAAACACGAGAAGCCCAGCCTGCCGTTCTGGCTGTCGCCGACCCAGGTCAGACTCATCCCCGTGAGCCATGAGTTCGTCCAGGACTGCACCACGCTCGCCGACTCCATCAAGGGAAGGGTGGACATCGACGACTCCGACGACAAGGTCGGGAAGAAGATCAGGAACGCGGAGATGGAATGGATCCCGATGATAATCGTCCTTGGTGAGAAGGAACGGGCCTCGGAGAAGATACCAGTGAGGCACCGCTCCGGAGAGGTCAAGCACATGACCAAGGTCGAGATCACAGAGGAGATCGAGCGCTTGACCAAGGGATATCCCACGGCTAGGCTCCCGCTGCCGAGGATGCTCTCCAAGAGGCCTGTGTTCAGGGGCTGAGGCTCACCTGTTGTCCTCATCGCCCCAGATGATCTTGTGCAGCTGAGGCATCACACGGACGTCCAGCTTGTCCTTGAGGACGGCCTCCGCGAGCCACTTGAGGTCGACCCCTCCGACGGGCGTGACTATGATGTCGCATTTGGCGGGATGCTCCCGGATGACCTCCTTCGCGTACTCATAGTCCGCCTCGCCCGAGACGACGAACTTGAGCTGGTCCGTGGGTCCGAGCATCTCCAGGTTCGAGAAGAGCATCTTGTCAGACTCGCCCGACGAGGGGCACTTGATATCCATGCTTATGGTGAGTGACTCGTCGCAAGGCATGTCGTCCAGGGGCATCGCACCGTTCGTCTCGACCACGACATTGTACCCCTCTTCGAGGAGCCTCTTGATCAGCTTGGGCGCGTCCCTCTGCATGAGCGGCTCACCACCCGTGAGGCACACATGCTTCGCGCCGTGCTTCTTGACAGCCGTCATGATCGTCTCAATATCCATCATGGTGCCCTCGTCGTATGCCTGCTTCGTGTCGCAGTAAGTGCACCTGAGCGGGCAGCCGGATGTCCGCACAAAGGTCGTTGGGGCGCCCATGGTCCGTCCCTCGCCCTGGATCGACTTGAAGATCGAGTACACCTTCATCTTCCCACCTCGTACTCCAGCGGGTCCTCGACGCCAGCCTGCCTGAAACCATCCAACCTGAGCAGGCAGGAGTCGCACCTGCCGCAAGCCCTCTCCCCGCCCTTGTAGCAGCTCCACGTGAGATCCAGGGGGACATGCAGCCTCACCGCCTCGCGCACGATCTCCGCCTTCGTCATGCCAATCACGGGGGCCTCGACCATGATGGACCGCCCCTCCTTGCCGGCCTTGGTGCCAACCCGGAGCATAGCCTGGAACGCATCCAGGAACTCGGGTGTGCAGTCAGGGTATCCGCTGAAGTCCACGGCGTTGGCCGCGATGAACACCGAACCCGCCCCGATGCTCTCGGCGATGGATGCGGCGACGCTGAGGAATATGATGTTCCTGGACGGCACGTAGGTGCTCGGGATGCCAGAGGACATGTCGCTCTTCGACCTCCCCTCGGGGACGGCGGCGCCAGCCCTGGTGAGAGAACTATCCAGAAGCGGTCCGAGAGGCAGGGAGAGCACTATGTGCTCGGTCGCACCCATCGCCTCTGCGACGGCCCTGGCACTGTCTATCTCCTTGTCGTGCCTCTGGCCGTAGTCGAATGTGAGCGCGACGATATCGTGCCCTTGCGCCTTGGCGAGCGCGAGCACCGTTGACGAGTCCAGCCCACCAGAGAGCAGTACAACCGCCTTGGACATCCCATGTCACCCCGAGGTCACAGATCCCTGGAGGTCCAGACGCCTTGGCCCTTGCCCTCGTCGACGCCAATCTCCACCCGCCGCACGTTCTTCGGGAACCTGACCTTCACCAGAAG
>DUKU01000012.1:0-4402 GCA_013329135.1 Thermoplasmata archaeon | reverse complement strand
GTACTTCACTGAATCCCCCTCGGAGACCACCGAGGAGTCTTCGGCCGGGACAAGCACCTTGTGGTCCAGCTCGGACGCCACACTCCGCAGGAACTCCTTGACGCTGATGAAGTCCATTATCACGCCGTCCTTCCCGATATCCCCCTCGATGACGGCGTTGATGGCGTAATCGTGCCCGTGCAGCCTACCGCACTTGGAGTGCCCGACGATCAGGTGGGTCGCCGAGAACGTGATCTTGGAGCTCCAGCCGTTTATCTCCAGTCTCATCGGACTGAGATAACTCAGGGGCCCTTAAAATAGTTTCATGGTCCCATGGTCAGCCGATGCTCTGGGTGAGGCCCGCGGCCAGCATGACGGCGTCGGAGAAGTCAGCCTTGGCCCTTGTTGTGTCCACGAACACCCTGCGCATGTTGACGATCGGGGCGCCGTACGCCTCGCACCCTCCCACCAGATGGAGGGTCCTGAACATCAGATTGCCCGTAACGCCGTCTGGAGCGAGCACGAGGTCACGCTCGGCCACGGCCCGCTCGACCAGTATCGCATAGTGGCGCGCATCCGACCCGGCGCTCACGAGTTGGGATGCCAGCTCCTCTCCCTCGTCGAGGCTCGAGCGGATGTCCTCTCCTCTGTCACCGTCCTCCGTCCTGCCTTTCGAGAGCACGCCCACGCTGAGCTTCCAGCCCAGCTGGCCGAAGAACTCCGAGGCGGCCAGAGCGAGCTTCAACCTCTCGGACATATCCCTGCCCTCATCTATGCCCACGGGAGCGAGCAGGAACGGCCTCCTCATCCTGTCCGTGAGCACGGCGACGCGCATCACGCTCCTGAGGGCGAAGGCGGCCTTCAGCTCCGAGAGCGTCTCCGACGATGGGAGCGTGCCCCGGACGGCCGCGTCTATGCGCCCGTCCCTGAGGGCGGATACGAGGTCCCGGGGTGAATCGAACCGCTCCAGCCTCGTTCCGCATGAACGTTCCGACAATCTCGCCGCTGTCGCCTCGAACTGGGGCTTCGGCACCCCGATGCCGACGATGACCTCGCTCGAGCACCCGCGGGACATGAGGCCTGGGACATCCATCGGAACAACACCCGTCTACATCTCGTCCTCGGTCATCTGGTCGAAGACGTAGTTCTCCCAGCTCCTCACTCCGAGTACGATCTCCAGCTCCTGGGGCGTGAGCAATGGCTTGTCGTACATCATGACATCGTCGATCGCGATCCTCGGGCACGCGGTGGACACATACGCGTCGAAGCCGAGGGACTTGAGCTTCTCCGGGTCGAACTTATCCATCATGATGAGGACCGCGTCCCTGCGCTTCCACCGGAGCAGCTTCCTGAGCTCCCTCGCGCGCCTGATCCTCCTCTGGCCGACCTTCTCGCCGATGATGATCCCGAAGGTGCGTGCCCGCTGCGCCCTCTCGATGACCGCATGTCTCTGGCGGAGTATCTTGTCCTTGACCAGGTCTATCTCGACGGGGTCCTCGAGGTGCGGGTCCAACACCACGACCTTCTTGCCGGTCGCGAGGTGCACGCCGAGCGCGTGGAATGTCCCGCTTCCTATCAGGAGGTAGCTGTTGACCTCCTTGCTGACGGAGTTGGCAGAGGAGTAGTTGCAGCCGAGTACCTCACCCGCATGCGATATCCTCCCGTCGCCTTCGCCCAGGCGGACCTTGAGCCCGAGGCTCTCGAGCCCCTCGACCACGCCGTCCAGCTCTGTCAGGTGAGGGGTCGTGGATAGCACGCCCACCGGTTCCTTGAGCATGTCGACGGACTTCTTGAGCTGGTCGCCCATCGGGACCTTGGAGTGAGCCGAGACGAATATGACGGGCTTGCCGAACCTCAGGGAAGGTATCGGAGAATGGCCGATGTGGACGACCGCGTCGACCATGTCGAAGAGCGAGCTGGGGACGTCGCACGCGCCAAAGCACGGCTCCGCGACGACCACGACCTCGGCGCCGGAGTTCTTCTCGATATCCTCGGCGTACTGGTAGGCCCTCCGCTTCAGCCCTTCCGGCACCTGGAGGGCGACGACCCTCGCCTTGATCCTCTTCAGTTCGGATATCGCGCCAGCGAGGTCTACATCGAACAATTCCTCAACCCCCTCTCCCGACGAACATCGATATGCGGCTCGGTCCACGTCGGAGAGTCTTGAGGGTGTACTGTGGCCCTTCGTAAAAAACATTGTGCGAGATGGGTGCGGTCAAGCGCTCATGCGACCGGGATCTTCTTCGGTGCCTTCTCGATATCGATGTAGCACGGGGTCGGGAACTTTATCGCGGCCCTCTTCAGCGCCTGCTTCGCCGTGGCGATGTGGTTCGCCGTCGTCTCGAGCGTGATGAGCCCCTGGTCCGGCTTGATCCTCGCCGCAGTCCCGACGGGCTTGCCGAACGCTGCCCTCATGCCCTCGGAGATACGGTCCGCGCCAGCGCCCGTCGCGATCTTGTTCTCGCGGATGACGTTGTGCGGGTATACCCTGATCTTCATGTGGTACCCAGTGGTGCCGATCTTCTTCGCAAGGAGCCTGTTCGCGGATATACGAGCGGCCTCGAGCGCGATGTGCCTGATCTGGCACTGCTCCACCGCCCTGAGCGTCATGCGGACAGGGTAGTCCGCCTTCACGCCGTGCTCGAACTGGGTGATCCTGTTGGCCGGAACGCCTCCCATGTACTCTCTTCGGCAGTAGGCCTGCCCTTTGATCTCCCTGTACATGCTTCCGGGTTTGCGTGTCATAAGACCACCTGGTGTTTAGACTGATACCAGGTCTGCGGGATAAAGGTAGTCGTATTTAAAACTCACTGACCTCGGATGAATCGCTGACGAGGATGCTAAACGCTCCTGGCATGGGGGGAGGGGTATATCTATCCCAAACCCCTTGACAACCAGATATGGCCCGGAGACATGTGAGCAAGCGAAGCGCGAAGGACATCGCCGAGGAGCGGGTCGACGTGCTGTTCGACGAGGCCGCCATTGAGGCCCGCAAAGGCGACGACTTGCGAGCGAAGAGGTACGTCGGGCTCGCCCTCAGGATGAGCGAGAGGCACAAGGTCAGGGCGACGCACAAGAGGACTTACTGTCCCGAGTGCCACACGTACTTCGTCCCGCCAAGGAACGTGAGGGTGAGGACGCGCTCAGGGAGGGTGGCCATGACATGCCTGTCGTGCGGCCACGTGATCCGGTATCCGATGAGGACCAAGAAAGGAGGATGACGGCATGGACAAGAAGAGGAAGGCTGCGCTGAAGGGAGCCGCTCAGCAGTTGGAGGCCACGGTCCACGTGGGCAAGGAAGGCGTGACTGAGAAGGTCGTGGGCGAAGTCGTCAAGCAACTCAAGAGCAAGCGCCTGGTCAAGGTGAGGCTCCTGCCATCGATGGAACAGGACAGGCACGAAGCGGCAGAGAAGCTCGCCGCAGCGGCGTCCGCCGTGCTCATCGAGGTGCGCGGCAGGACCGCGGTGCTGGCGAAGGAGTGAGCATCCTCTGCTCAGGGTTTAAATACGGACATACACGTTGACAATCGCAATCGAGGTGGCCAGTCATGTTGGACGCGAGGTTCATCCGTGAGAACGAGGCGGTCGTCAGGCAGTCGCTCAAGAACAGGAGCTACGATGAGTCCGTCCTCGACCGGTTCGTCGAGCTGGATGGGCGCTGGCGCACCCTCACGGAGGAGGGGAACGCCCTCAGAAGGCAAAGGAACGATGCGTCCGAACAGGTGCCGAAGCTGCCCAAGGACGAGAAACAGGCCAAGATAGCCGAGATGAAGACCACCTCCGAGCGCATCAAGATGATCGAGGCCGATGTCAAGAGGATCGAGGGCGACAGGGACGACCTCCTCCTCAACATCCCGAACATGACGGACCCCAGCGTGCCGGTCGGTGCGCTCGACGAGGGCGACGTGTTCCTCAGGACCTGGGGCGCGAAGCGGGAGTTCGACTTCAAGCCACTGTCGCACTGGGAGATCGGCGAGAGGCTGGACATACTCGACTTCGACCGGGGCGTCAAAATCACCGGCACAGGGTTCTACGTCCTGAAGGGGGACGGCGCGAGGCTCGAGAGGGCGCTCATCAACTTCATGCTCGACCTGCACCACGACCAGGGATACAGGGAGGTGTTCCCGCCCGCGATCATCAACCGGAAGAGCTGCGTAGGCACGGGCCAGCTTCCGAAGATGCAGGATGACATGTATTGGATTGAGCGGGACGACCTGTGGCTCAACCCCACGGCCGAGGTCCCTGTCACGAACCTGTACGCAGACGAGATATTCGAGAAGAAACAACTGCCGGTGTACCACACAGCGTATCTCCCGTCCTTCAGGCGCGAGGCGGGCAAGCACATCGAGACCAAGGGCATCGCCCGGGTCCACCAGTTCAACAAGGTCGAGCTGGTCAAGTTCGTCGTGCCCGAGACCTCGCA
>DUKU01000164.1 GCA_013329135.1 Thermoplasmata archaeon | reverse complement strand
GATCGACGGCCTCACACTCGAGGACTCGACGCCGTTCGTGCCGAATGAGCTGGTCGAATTGATAGAGCAGCTCAGGGACAAGATCGACGACGTGCTGACCGAGGTCCAGAAGGTCATAGAAGAGGACATCCCGTGGGACGGCGACATATCGTTCATCATACTCTGGGTCAGCGACGTCAGCGTCTATCTCGGCGACAGCATCGTAGGCGGGGGCTATGTGTTCCTCTCCGGGGCTTTCGCCGAAGGGCACGCCGTCGAAGTGGACATGGACGGGGACACGCTCATCAACGTCACGACAGGCTCCGGCGGGAGGTTCGCGTTCACGTACCCCGTGCCGGTCAACGAGTCATGGCTCGGCCCGCACACGCTCACGGCGTACGCGGAGGCAACTAACGGCACGATCGCCTCGGAGCCCGTGGCCATCACCATATCGCTCATCCCGACCACTCTGACACTCTCGGCCGACAAGACCCTCATCGGGCCTGAGGAGCGCGTGCGCGTCATCGCCAGCCTCAAGGATGCGGAAGGCTCGGCGCTCCCATCCTTCGAGTGCTCGTTCGACCTCGACGGCGACGTCACCACCTTCGTCACGGACGACGATGGCGGCGCGGACTGGTCCTGGACGGGTGCCGAGCTCGGCTTCGGCACGCACAGCGCGTCCGCCTCGTTCGCGGGTGTGCTCCCGTACGCGTCCAGCACATCCGGGACCGTCGACATACAGGTCGACATACATACCAACATCACCCTCACGCTGTTCTCGGACAGACTCAGGCTCGGGTATTACATCGTCGGCGAAGGGCGTCTGGTGTCGAACGACTCCGACCCGATGCCCTCGAGACAAGTGAGCCTGTACGTGGACGATGAGTTCATGCAGTACGCCAGGACCGGGGCCGATGGCACCTTCGCGTTCTCGATAAGCACGGACAACATGACCGAGGGAGCACACACGCTAAGGGCGTCGTTCGACCTCAGAGAGCCGATCTGGAGGTACTCGGAGGCGGAGGCCGGCTTCGTCATACTGTCTAGGACTTACATGGACTACCCGTTCTTCCCGTGGATACCAGGGTGGAACATCGGCTTCGGGGACATACCATACCTCTTCTTCGGCGAGAACGCGTACTACACCTGGCTGTTGATCGTCCTCGGGCTGGCCGTCGTAGTCAAGGCCATGCAGGTCAGGAAGGCGAGGAGGAAGGATGTCCCTGAGGAGGGGGGCTCGCCCGAGGGGACCGACCTGCCGGAGGGAATCCTGGCTGAAGAGCTCGGCAGGGCAGAGCCCGAGCACGCACCCGAATGGCTCCCGAGCGCCAACGAGAAGGTCGTCTGGCACTACAGCCACATGATATCGTTCCTCAGGAGGAGGCGGAGGATCGGCATAGAGGACAACATGACCCACTGGGAGGTCGCGAGACTCCTCCAATCGCTGGGATACCCCGAGAACGCCACGAAGAACGCTACGGTCCTCTTCGAGAAGGCGTTCTACTCGAGCGCAGTCTTGTCCGAGGCCGACGTCATCCAGATGGGATCCTCGGCCCACATGCTGAAGAGAGTCGGGGGTGCGCGTCCTGCCGGTCAAGGTCAAGGGAGGCTACATCATGGCGCCCGCGGTGGTCGCGCTCGTCGGCCTCACGATGCTCACGATGTTCTCCCCGGTCGTGTCGACGACCGAGGACTTCTCCATATTCAACACCGGCTGGAACGGCACGAGCCAGCTGGCAGTGCTGACGTACGAGACCGGCAAGTTCGTCCCGAGCTTCAAGACGGAGACATCAGGAACGGACATCACTATCGCGGCGATGGGGTTGTCTGAGCTCGCGCTCGACCCGGCCACTGACGCTGTGGCGATCGTCGGCCCGTCCGATGACTTCTCCGAATCGGAGGGGCAGCTCATCGGGGCGTTCCTGAGGGCCGGGAGCGTCGTCCTGGTCGCGGACGACTTCGGCTCTGGCAACTCGCTGCTCGAGTCAGTGGGTGCCGCGTCCAGGTTCTCCGGGAAGCTCGTGATAGACCTGTCCTTCGAGAAGAAGCCGCAGTTCCCCGTGTGCTACGACCTCAGGGTCGACGACCTGACCAGGAACGTGTCCCTCCTGCAGCTGAACTATCCTTCATCCATCACTCTGGGCGCCGGCGCCTCCGGGCTGGCGTTCACAAGCAGCGCAAGCTGGCTCGACAACAACGGCAACGGGCTCCAGGACTACGGCGAGCCCTGGGGGCCGTTCCCAGTCATCGCCAAGGAGCAGGTCGGCCAGGGGACCTTGGTCCTCCTATCGGACCCGAGCGTGCTCATAAACGGCATGAGGGAGCTGCTGGACAACGCGCGGTTCGCGGACAACCTCGTATCATACATCTCATCCTCGCGCACAGGCGTGTTCTTCGACGAGAGCCACAGGACCTACTTCGACCCCGTGACCGTGACGACGGTGTTCACGGGCTCGGTATCGAACCACTGGAAGGGCGCCATCCTCGTCACCGCGACATTGCTGACGCTCTGGGCCGTGACTGACTTCGTGGACAGGGCGTTCGCGTGGACCGTCGGCGCCTTCAGGAGGATGTGGTCGTACATATCGCGTCGCCTCGGGTTCGGACCCAAGGAAGAGCCAACTAGACAGGAGGTCGACATCGACGCCCTCACGGAGGAGGTCCGGAGGGCTCATCCGGAATGGCGCGAAGGGCTCATCAGGCACGTGCTCAAGGAACGGAGGAGGCACGGCAGGTTCCTGGACAGGTCCAGAGAACGGTCAGGCTAGTATGAGCCATATCCTGCGCACGACGACCACCGCGAAAAGGAACAATCCCGCGTAGATGAAGTAGTCGATCTTGTCCTTGAGCTCACGGCCCAGCAGGCCGTCCGTGAGCTCGCGCGCGACTAGAAGCCCGATGAGCTCGAGGGTCAGCAGGACCTCGATTCCTGCAGACAGTGATATCAGGATGGACGCGACGGTCCAGATGGACACGCCGAGGAACACCTTGTGAGACAGCAGCATGATGGACACCGGACCGCGGACGCGATGGCCGCCCGTCCTCGGGACATGAGATGGTTTCTCGATATAATATGCTCACGCAAGCCGACAGCTTTCATATACAGCAACACTCTTCACAATCGATTCAGTGAGTAGCGGAGACGAGACCCCGGCGGCAGGGGCGGACGAGGGCGCGCCCATGAGGTTCCACTTCGAGGTCAGGGAGCGGCCCTATGACCTGCTCGCATGCATCGCTCTCGCGCTCGTCCTGGTCGCGCTCGTCCTCTTCGTCCCTGACAGTCTCGCGAGGCAGATACTCGGGCTCGTTTTCGTCCTGTTCCTGCCAGGGTACGCGGCCACCGCGGCCCTGTTCCCCGAGAGCGACCAGATAGACGGCATCGAGAGGGTCGCACTGTCCTTCGGACTCAGCATCGCCATCGTGCCGCTCATCGGGCTCGCCCTGAACTTCACCCCGTTCGGCATCAGGCTCGACCCCATACTCGCATCCGTCTCAGGTTTCATAATCGCAGCGTCGCTCGTAGGTTGGTACAGGCGCGTGAGGCTCCCAACGGACGAGAGGTTCGCCATCGTCGTCGATGTGCAGATGGACTGGAAGGGCATGCCGCTCGTCGACAAGCTGCTCACGGTCGGCATCGCGGTCATGCTCATCGCGTCGGTCGTCGTGCTCGCGTGGGCAATCACGACCCCGAGGGTCGGGGAGACATTCACGCAGCTCGCGCTCCTGGGCCCGGACGGCATGGCCACCGACTATCCCAGGAACCTCACCGTCGGCGAGGACGGGAGGGTCCTCTTGACCGTCAAGTCGTTCGAGCACGAGCCCGTGAACTACACGATCGTCATCGTGCTCACGAACGTGACCGACTACAACTTCACCGTCGATCAGCACATCGTAGACTGGAACTCGACGAACGAGCTGTCGCCATACTCCGCCATCGCGCAGAACTTCTCCCTGGAGCACCTGGAGTACTACAACCGGACGTTCGACTTCAACGTGACAGAAGAGGGCACTTGGAAACTGCAGTTCCTGTTGTTCGTCGAGGGACAGCCAGTCACCCAGGAAGCCTATCGAGAGGTCCACCTTTGGCTGGTCGTGACCCCGTAGGACGAGGGCGGTCTTCCGCCTTCACTCCTGTCCGTTCCGCAGACTCGCTGTTCTGAGCCACCTCGCGAAGAACGGGTCGATTATCCTCCCCTTCTCGGTCAGTCCCTTCTTCTCCAGCTGGCTCCGTATCCTCGAGATATGCGAAGGCGACCTTAGGGCGTGCCGTTCGATGAACGCGACACCTTGAGGGATGCCGGGTTCACGGGCAATCGCGAGGAGATACCTCCTGTGCAGCAGGCTCCTGACCGACTCCCACATGTTCATGAACGCGCTGGACTGATGGTCCACAGTATTCTGGATGGCGACATCCACGTCATCGAGAGTAGGGTGCATCGATATCTGGAACAACTCGTATGCCACGTGCTGGACGTAGTACGGATACCCTCCGCCTGCCTCTACAACTTTCGTCGCGACCTCATCGCTCAGGCTCCCACCGGCCGAGGAGTACTTCCGGACGAGATAGTCCTTGAATTCATCGGCTGGTATTGCGGAGAGGGTCATCGGTCTGGCGAATTTGTAGAACGCCCCCTCGTGTTCTTCGAAGATCGACATGAGCATATGCCGCTTGCTCCCTGAGAAGACATAGACAGCGTTCTTATGCCACTGGAACTTGGATCTCATCGCTTTAATCAGCTGGACGCCGCCGACGCCCGCGACGTCCTGGAACTCATCGATGATGACGACCATCTTCTTCCGACTGAGCTTGGCGATCTTCTCGGGGAGTTCGAAAACCTCATCGATCTCGTGTTGCCTTGGCCGGGCACTTCTAAGTTCGATACCTACCTCGCCATCTTCCGTCATAATCACCCTGAGACCTGTCCCCTTGATCGTCTCCAAGAAGGAGGAGGCGAACCGTCTCACCTTGCTGAGAGAGTGCCGTGTGACCTCTTCCGCGAACTTCTCCAGGAACTCGTTGAGCCCGGTGATTCCATACGTGTCGAGATAGACGAAGATGTAATCATCATCGTACCGTCTCATGAACTCCGCCAAGAGCGACGACTTTCCCATCTTTCGGTCCGAGTAGATGACGGTGCTCTTGCCGTTGCGAACGCTCATTCTGAGGTTTCTGATTTCGGACTCTCTGCCGACGAAATCGGGTCCTGTGACGACGGTACCATACACGAATGGATTCTGCATATCGTCCATGCCCCATGAATCAAACCACGGCATGTTGATGGAAGCGAGTACATGTAGTGATTCCGTTGTATATCACATTTTTGTAGGTCACATATATGTAGGTTACATCGCTGTAGGTGACGCTCTCGTGACCTACAGTTCCATATAGGAACGCCGCGACAGGATTCGGACACCTTACCCGCCGAGCGTGGCGGTGCCCGTGCTTTCTGAAGGGATGACCGATTCTGTACGATTGTAATTAAATACCAGCGTCAATGTGGATGCATCCAGAAGAGGATCGGCATGAACAACAAGCGTATAGCCATCATCGGAGGCGGGAACATGGGGATCGCCCTCGCGAAGGGCGTCCTGCAGACGAACTGGGCGAAGCCAGAGCACATCATCGTCGCCGAGCCGCTCAAGAGCAGGCTCGAGCACATCAAGACCGCCGTGCCCGGCGTCAAGACATCTCACTCCGACCTGGAAGCCGCGGAGTACGCCGACATCGTGATCCTCTCAGTCAAACCGCAGATCATGCTCAAGGTCGTCGAGGAGATCAAGCCGGGCCTCAAGGACTCGAAGCTCGTCCTGTCGGTCGCGGCAGG
>DUKU01000070.1 GCA_013329135.1 Thermoplasmata archaeon | reverse complement strand
CTCATACTGCCTGGCTCACAGGGGCACGAAGGTCAGGAAGATGCACTCGTCGAGGCGGGACGCGTTCGCCAGCATGAACATCCAGCCGATCGCCAGGGTCGAGGGGAGCGAAGTGAGGTTCAACGGCCACCACCTGAAGCGGTCGGAGGGGCCGGTCGAGGTCAGGGATAAGATCGATGGCCGCGCGAGCCTACTGCATTTCTATCCAGGGTTCGAGGAGGAGCACTTCGACCTCATCGCGAACCATGTGAAGGGCGTCGTAGTCGCCGGCACGGGCCTCGGCCATGTGTCGGACCCGATAATCAGCTCGATCCGCAAGGCCGTGAAGCGCGGGGTCCATGTCGTCGTGACGACCCAATGCCTCCAGGGCACTGTCAATCTCAACGTGTACTCGACGGGCAGGGATATGATATCCGCGGGCGCGCTCCCGGTCGGGGACATGCTCCCGGAGACGGCTTATGTCAAGCTCATGTGGGCCATGGGCCAGACGGATGACTACGCCGAGGTGAACAAGCTCATGCTGACCAACATCGCGGGAGAGCTGACGGACAGGAGGGAGCTCTGACTTGGACTACGGCACCCTCGGCCTGAAGGTAGGCATAGAGATACATCAACAGCTGTCCACTGGGAAGCTGTTCTGCAGCTGCCCGTCGGAGCTGGTCGACGATCATCACAGGGAGATCGTCAGGCGCCTCCGGCCGACCCAGAGCGAGCTGGGGGAGATAGACAAGGCCGCGCTCGAGGAGGCCGAGAGGAAGCTTCAGTTCAGGTACCAGACGGTGCCGTGCTCGTGCCTGGTCGAGGCGGACGAGGAGCCCCCCCACGATGCGAACAAGCTCGCGATCGAGGCGTCCCTCGAGATGGCCTCCTTGCTGCACATGACCCCTGTGGACGAGATCCATTTCATGCGCAAGATCGTCATAGATGGGTCGAACACGGGCGGCTTCCAGAGGACGGCGCTCGTGGCCACGAAGGGCTATCTGGAGCTGAACGGTAAGAGGTTCGGCGTCGCGACCGTGTGCCTCGAAGAGGACGCGGCGAGGAAGCTGACAGAGCACGCGACCGAGGTCACATACAGGCTCGACAGGCTCGGCATACCGCTCGTGGAGATGGCGACGGATCCGGACATGTCCACGCCCGAGGAGGCGCGTGCGGTCGCCGCCAGGCTCGGGGCGCTCCTGAGGGCCACGAAGAAGGTCAGACGGGGCATCGGGACCATCAGGGAGGATATCAACATCTCTGTGTCTGGAGGCGCCAGGGTCGAGATCAAGGGTGCTCAGGACCTCAGGCTCGTGCCCGTCTACATCGAGGAGGAGGTCAAGCGTCAGCTGGCGCTGCTCGAGGTCAAGGACGTCCTCAGGAAGAGAGGGGCAAGGAAGGCTCCCGTGGGCATCAAGGACCTCACGCCGCTCCTGAGGGGCACATCCTGCCGGGTGTTCAGGTCCGCGGTCGACGCAGGCGGCAGGATACTCGCGGCCAAGCTGCCGAAGTTCGCGGGCACCCTCGGGAGGACCGAGGCCGGCGTGAAGCGCCTGGGGGCCGAGATGGCCGCGCACGCGCGCGTGGCTGGGGTGAAGGGCCTGTTCCACTCGGACGAACTTCCGGGCTACGGCGTCACGAGGGCCGAGGTCGAGGACATCGCCACGGAGCTCGCTGTCGGCCCTGAGGATGCGTTCGTGCTGGTCGCGGAGGAGGAAGGGCGTGCTAGGGCCGGCCTGACGAGGGCCGTGGACAGGGCAAACGCGGGCATCGACGGCGTGTCGGAGGAGACCAGGGACCCGCTCCCGGACGGACAGACGGTCTACAGCAGACCGCTGCCCGGCAAGGACAGGATGTACCCCGAGACGGACGTCAAACCCATCCTGATAGACGCGCGCATGCTCGAAGGCGTCAAGCTCAACCTGCCGGAGCTCCCGGAGGCGAAGGTGTCCAGGTTCGTCAAGGACTACGGCGTGAACAAGGACCAGGCTGAGGCCATCCTGAGCGGCGCGCACGAGGACGAGTTCGAACTCCTCGCTGGCAGCATCGGCTCGCCACAGGTCGTTGCGAGAGTGTACATGAACGTGTTCCCCGAGCTCGAGAAGGCGGGGCACGACACATCGAGGATAGACGTCGAGTGCGTCAAGGAGATGCTCCTGTCGGTGTCCAAGGGCACCTTCGCGAAGGAGGCCATACCGGAGCTGCTTTCCTGGATGCTCAAGAACGATATGTGGGACGTCGCCCGCGCGTCCGACTCCCTGGGAGTCGTGTCGGTCGAGGTAGACGATGTGAGGGCGGTCTGCGACCGGGTCGTGAAGGAGCGCGAGGCGTTCATAAAACAGCGGGGCGAGGGAGCCCTCGGGCCGCTCATGGGCATCGTGATGAAGGAACTGCGCGGGAAGGTCGACGGGAAGGTCATCAGCGAGGTCTTGAACGAGAGGATAAGACAGCTCCTCTCGTGACGTCCTTCTTGGACAGGATCGTGAGGAAGTTCTTGCAGTACTCCAAGGCCGCGCCCTTGTCGTCTTCCTGGCACTGGAGGAAGCTCCTGCAGAGCTCATCGAGATCGTCGGGGTTGTTGTACTTCCTCTTCTTAGCTGTCACGGCATACCTTCCAGCGGGTCTATCGAATCCGCCATATGCCTAATAATACTATCCGCTTACATTCTCAAGGGTTGGATTTCTTCACGGACATCCTGTAGGCGAGGATCGACTCGAAGAACATGTGCTTCTCCTCGACCATCTCGATATCGTACCTCTCCTTCGCCGTCCTGAGGACCGTCCTGATGCTGCCGAACGAGGAGAGTATGATGAATATCCTGCCGTTGGGCGCCAGGAACCTCCAGGCGTCCTCTAGGAAGCGTACAACGACCTCGGCCCCATCGGCCCCCCCGGACCATGCCCTCTCGGCCCAGCTCGACGGGGCATTCTCATCGGGCAGGTACGGTGGGTTGAATGTGATGACGTTGTACAGCCCCACGACCTTCTCGAACAGGTCGCTCTGAAGGACCTCGACCTTGAGGTCGTTCTTGAGCGCGTTGGAGCGCGCGCACGCGACCGCATGCGGGTTGATGTCCACGGCCGTGACCCGCGCCCCGGCCTTCGCGGCGTGCAGCGCGGCTATGCCCGTCCCGGTCCCTACATCGAGGACCCTCTCGTCAGGGGATACTTCGATCACGTTGACCAGAAGGTACGAGTCGTCGCTCGGGTTGTACACCTCGGGCGCGATGTCTATGTCGATGCCGGTGTCCACTTTCACGGCCGTGTATATGCCCGTGACCATCATTAAGGCTTTACTAGGCGAGGTCGTTCACCTGCCTTGAGGATGAAGGATGAATGTCTGGGTAGCCGCCATCATCGTCATGATCGTCGCGAGCACGGCATACTCGTACTACCGGCAGATGAGCTTCTCCATAGTCGTCAGCGTGGTGTGTGTCGTATCGTTCGCGGTGCTCCTGCTCTCGGCCGGTTCCGCATACTATGGGAACTCGGAGACGATGTACCAGCTGGAGTTCATCCCTCATGACCTGACAGATCCTGGACGGCTGTACACCGTGCTGACATCGATGTACACGCACGGGGGGATCGGGCACCTCCTGATGAACATCCTGGTAGTCGCGTTCATCGGGATGGGGTTCGAGCAGAGGATCGGCACGAGACCGTACATACTCATGTACTTTGTAGCGGGTCTGTGTGGCACCCTTGCGTTCGCCGGACTGAACTGGGGCAACTCGTTCATCGCTGTAGTCGGCGCCTCAGGGGCGATTGTGGGGGTTCTCGGCGCCTACGTCAGGATGTTCCCACACGAGCGCATGTCCCTGCTAATCGGATTCCTCCCACTCCCGCCCATGCCACTGTGGGTCGTCGTCGCGGGTATTCTGTTCCTCCAGATCGTGTTCTTATCGGGCCAGACAAACATAGCCGTCGAGGCGCACTTGGGCGGTCTGGTCGCTGGGTATGTTCTCGCACCATATGTGGCCAGACTTCCGCTCCACAAGCGGGTCAAGAAGATGGTCTCCCAGTCAGCCCTCAGGAAGCTTGCGACGACCCCTGAGTTGAAGTCGATAATGAGGAGAATCGAGGAGGAGTCCATACCCGACGTCAGGAGCGCATGGATAGAGCACTTCCTGTCGCAGGCGAAGTGCCCGCAATGCGGGACGAAGCTCAAGGTCCGCAAGGATGGCGTCATGTGCGAGCGGGGGCACATGCTGTGACAAAGGTGCCGGTCGTGAAGATCCTGTGCGAGGGCTGGCTCGTGAGGGAGGGCGGGGCCGTCGTCGACGCATCGTCGTCCGTGACGATGGTCGATACAGACATCGGCACGGTCCTCATCGATACGGGTTCGTCGACCAATGTGGCCGACCTGTCTTCCGCCCTATCGGACAACGGCGTCGCGCCTGAGGATGTGAAACACGTCGTCAATACACACCTCCACATGGATCATTGCGGGGCCAACGACCTGTTCCCGGAAGCGGCCCTCATCGCGCATGAGCTCGAGGACCCGCCTGTGGGGACACGCAGGGTCTGTGGAGGAACGGAGCTCGCCCGTGGCGTGAGGCTCGTGCACACTCCCGGGCATACAAGGGGCAGCATGTCCGTGCTGGTGGAATCAGACCGAAGGTATGCGATATGCGGGGACGCCATCCCGACAAGGGCGAACTACGAGTCCCATGCGCCACCGGCCATACACTTCGACCGCGCCTTGGCCATGAAGAGCATGGACTTGCTCCTGGGATGGGCCCAGACCGTCGTCCCGGGGCACGACAGACTTTTCAACGTCCTAGGAAAGAAGTAAGTGAGAGGACTGATATTGAGAGGGCCGATGACCGTTCCGGCGTCCGTCCTAGTCGAATGTCCGCAGTGCAAGTGCGAGACACTCCACGAGGTCCTCTCAGGTAGGATGGGGGGCAAGTCAGTGTCCGTGCTCGAATCCACGGTCAAGTGCAAGGAGTGCGGGCACGTGCACCACGTGACGGTCAAGAGCGCCAAACCGGTCGAGGTGCCGTTCGTGATCAGCTGGCTGGAGACATCTTCCAGGGGAAAGGTGCTCCTGGGGCCGGACGAGGTGCTGTCAGTCGGGGACGAGGTCATGTGCGGGGACATACCCACGCTCGTCACATCGATAGAGTCCAAAGGCGCGAGGGTCAAGTCGACCAAGGCCAGCAGGATAGATACCGTATGGGCCAAGAAGTTCGACAAGCTCAAGGTGTTGTTCTCGGTCAACAACCACGGCAGGACCTTCTCCGACTTCATGATGGCCGTCCCTGACGAGGAGTTCTTCATCGGTGACATTCTCGAGTTCCAGAAGAAGCAAGTCGTCGTCCATTCGATCAGGATCCAGGAGCGGACCATCAGGAAGGGCTCCGCCCTCGCAAGGGACATCGTGCGCGTGTACGGCGCAGTGGTCCGGAAGACCGTCCAAGGCGGCGGCGACTCGAAAGATTAATCCCTCTTTCAGTGCGTTTCGCAATATCGTGACCGACTTCTCTGAGCGGCGGTCCGAGCTCGTGGACGGCCTGATACGCCGCGGTTATGCCACCAAGCGTGAGGTGGCGGAAGCGCTCATGAAGGTCCCAAGGGAGGAGTTCGTGCCCAGGTCTCTGATGGACGAGGCATATATCGACACCCCCCTGCCCATAGGTTCCGGACAGACGATATCCGCGCCGCACATGGTCGCCATGATGGTGGAGGCGCTGGACCTGAGGCCAGGCCAGAAGGTGCTCGAGGTCGGCGGAGGGTCAGGGTACCACGCCGCCGTCACCGCGGAGCTGGTCTCTCCAGGCGGGCACGTCTTCACGGTCGAGAGGCTCCCGGAGCTCGTCGAGTTCGCGCGCGACAACATCACGAGGACGGGTTACTCGGATTCCGTGACCGTAATCCTGAGCGACGGTTCCGTCGGCCTTCCCAGCGAGGCGCCTTTCGACAGGATATTCGTCGCGTGCGGCGCGCCCGCAGTCCCTGAACCGCTGAAATCGCAGCTCAAGGATGGCGGGCTCATGCTGGTGCCAGTGGGCGGCAGGATGTATCAGGATCTGGTCAGGATAGAACGCAGGGGTGACAGGTACATCCGTGAGGACCTGGGCGGCTGCGTGTTCGTCCCCCTCGTGGGCGAGCACGGCTACTAGAATCCGTCGAGATGGTCCAGGACCTTCCTGAGGTCCTTCTCGTCGACGACGATGTCCGCCTTCTCCCTCACGTGGTCATCCTCAGGACAGAACGCGATCCCGAGCGCGGAATGCTCGAACATGGATACGTCGTACCGCGAGTTGCCGACGCTGACGATCTGGTCCGGACCCACTCCGAGCCTCCTCGCGGCCTCGGCCACGGTCTTGCCTTTCTCCATCAGCCGGACCCTGAAGATGCCCTCGCCCGAGAGCCTGTCCGCATCGTCTGTGCACAGGCCGTTGGCGAACTGCATATCCATGCTCAGTTCATCCGCAACCCTCTCCGACAGGAGGTCTATGCCAGCGGAGACGATCACGGTCTTGAAGCCCCTGCGTCTGAGCTCCGCCATAGTCTCGGCCGCCCCGTTCATGAGCGGCGCGCTCGCCAACATGCCCCGTATCTTCTCCGAGGTCACCTCAGGGTCGATCCTCCTCCAGAGCTCGATGTCCCGTCTGATGAACTCCTGATCATCGATCTCGCCTCTGAGGTAGGCGTGCAGCGAATGGTCGTTGTTGACCCCGAACTGCCGGTGGACATGGACCCACGAGCTGACGGTGTCCACGAGCACACCGTCCATGTCGAACGCTACAAGCTTTGGCACGTCTGGACCATGGCACGAAGGGTTATTAAACGCATCCCACGATGGCTGGCCGCGATGATCACAGTCATAGGCGTCGGCCACGTGTTCGTCATATCCGAGCAGGTCAGGGCCAAAGCTTGTAGCGTTCGACA
>DUKU01000024.1 GCA_013329135.1 Thermoplasmata archaeon | reverse complement strand
TCGACATTCGGGTCGTTCATCATGACGTCTATGGTGCCGTATCCGAGGAAGTCCCTGAGGACGAAGTACACCACCTTCTCCTTTGAGATGGGGTGGAGAGTCAAGCCTAGCTTGTTCATGAGCTCGTCCACGATCCTCCTGAGGTACTTCTCCTTCTCGGAGTGCACCGCATCAGACATCTTATCGACCGAGCCGACCAGTGTCTCCTTCAGGAGCTCGAGGACGTCGGATTCGTCATCGGTCAGTTTCGGCTCGATGACCTCGTAGGTGTACTCATTCGCCCTGTTGTCGTATCTTATCCTGACGTAGGAGTAGTTCTGTTTGATGGGGCTCATCTCGACTTCGTCGATGTTCGACTCGGCTATCTTCGGTATCTCGGTGATCAGGCTGAAGTCCACCTTCGCCTCGTTCTTGGAGACGGTGATCCTGGTGGGCCTCGGTTTGAGCTTCATGAGCACGCCGAAGTACGCAGCGCGTACGCCTCCGCTCTTGGCCTTCGGTTGCACCGCCTCAGGGGCAACAGGGACGGTCGGCTCCGCCGTGGTCTCTATCTTGGCCTGCTCTGTCTCGGTCATCTTGATCACGCAAACAATATCCTCAGCATTATGAACCCGGTCAGCAACATGATGAAGCTGTGTCTCATCCCGATGGAGATGCTACCCTGCGAAATCACACCCGCGAGCAACCCATCGCCCACGGCGTGGACAACCACGGCCAGGAGGAACACGAACGCCACCTGGTCGATCACAGCGACCTTGATGTTGACGCCAGGTATCTCGGTGAGGCCCATCTCCTTCGCTGCGTCATTCACCGTCGTGCCCGCCTCTTCCATCTTCGGGAGGAACTGCATGTTGAGGATCAGGATGGTCGCGATGAACACGAAGAAGGATATGTACACGACCATGACGTATGTGGACATGGTCACGTTCCTCTCCTCCTGGGTCAGAATCGTCTCCTTCGCGTCGTGCGAGACCATCGTGAGCACGTCCGCGACGTTACCGCCGGCGTCGTTGGCCTTCCGGATGATCGAAGTCATCCTGACGACCAGGGGCGTCTTCACCCGCTCCGAGAACAGTCTTATGGCTTCGGACGCTGGCACGCCCCACTCTATCTGCGCGGACATCTTCTTGATCTCGGGCGTGAGCCTTCCGTACCTCCCGGTGGCGGCGACGACAATGGAGTCAGCAAGGGTCATACCGAACCTGCCAGCCTCGGCGACGTCCCTGAGGAAGTCAGGTAGTCTCCTCTCGATCTCTCTGATGTTCCTCTCCTTCGTGGAGGCATAGAATCCGTACGGACCTAGCATGGCCAACAGGGCGAATATCATGTAGTCCACGGGTTCGAAGGGCAGATTGAGGCTGCCTATGGAATCTATGAACCCCATGAACCCGAACACGGCCACGAACGTGAGAGAGACACCCACTAGGAGTTTCGTCCTGTCGGCCTTCTCGGTGGCCAGTATCCTCTTGACCGCCCTTTGCTGCTCTGCCTGGGAGAGCTTCTTCGTCGTAACCATCACATAGCACTCTCCTTGGACATGTTCCATATGACGAAGATGAACCCGAACTGGGAGATCGGGATCATGAGGCCGACCACCATGTAGAGTAGCAGAACCATCATGTCAGAGTCGCCGCCACCGACGATGGCCATGATGGCCATGATGAGCACAAGGAACAGGGGGAACGCCACGACGACCGTGACGAACGACTCAGCCAACATCCCGAGGGTCTCCATCTGGGACTTCATCGCGAGCTTGTTCTCCTTCTGGAACTCATCGGCCTTGAGCAGGAAGTACGGCTTCAGCTGCCCGCCGGATGTGGAGGTCGTGATGACGCCCTGGAGGAACTCCTGAAACTTCGCCGAGGGTGACCTCTTCGCGGCCTTTTTGATGGCCGTGAGTATGTCTGAGCCCAGGAGTTCGGTGTCCCTGGTGATCCAAGCTGCCTCGGCTGCGATCTCGCCATACGCCTTCTGCCTCGACAGCTCCTTGAATATCACATCGATGTTGACATCCGCCGAGGCCATTGCGGATATGAAGCTCATGGCAGCGGCGATCCTCTTGTCGATGTCCCGCCCTCTGCGTTTCGCCTTGGAGGCCGGTGAACCTGACGTGATGAAGTACGCCATCACGGGGAGCATCATGATCGCGACGACGGATATGAGCAATCTGAGGACGATGCCGACGCCGAGCAGTCCGAACAGGATCACACCGACCCCGACCGCTATCGCGATACCTATGACGGCCGCGATGATGGTCGACATGATGACGGACGCATAGTACTCCTCCGCCCGGATCTTCATGTGGGCCTTCATCAGGTTCTCCTCGAGGAGCTGGTTGCCGACCACCTTCTCGGTGGCGTACTTGCCCATGACCCGCCACGAGAAGTCCTGGAACGAGGTCAGCTTGACGTAGTCCGGTATCGCGCCCTTGGACAGCCTGACCCCGTGCGGGCCGATGTCGTCCTTGTGCGCGCTCATGGTCCGGAGGTAGTCGCTCTTCTTGACCTCGACCCTCTTGAAGACGTCTGATACATCAGGCAGGAGCGGCACCCCCCGTCGGTAGCTTGGCCGCGACTGGGATCTGGCTCACACGCAACTCCTTCCTGGCCCTCTCAGCCGCCCCCTTAGGGTCCTTGTAGTATGCCCGGATGAGGTCCCAGATCTCCTGGTGGTCTGATATGTCCTTGGAGACCATGTACTTGATAATGTCCACCCGTCTCTCGAACTCCTGGAGCAGTTCCTCGTGCGTGAGGTTCTTCATCTCCATGATCTTGTCGAACAGGAAGCTGTGGCCCTTGAAGATGAACTTGTCAGTGGCCTGGTCCCATTCATAGACGGTGTTGCTGATGAGCTCGTTCGTCTCGGGCTCGAAACCGACGATCTCGATCAGTTGCTTGATCCTCCTGACCATGTCCATCCCGACCCTCGCGTGTGTCTGGATGATCACGTTCCTCAGGGCGGTGAGCAGTATCCTGGGGCAGTTGATGGGTGGGTTCTCGAGCCTGTTGACCATGCCCTTGACGGAGTCGGCGTGCATCGTCGAGAAAGTCGTGTGGCCGGTGGCCATTGCCTGGAACATCGTGTAGGTCTCCTTGCCTCTGACCTCACCCACGATGATGTAGTTGGGTCTGGACCTGAGTCCAGCTCTCAGGAGGGCGAAGGTGTCGACCTTGCTCTCCTCCGGACCGAACTCCCTTGTAGATAGTTGTTGCCAGACGGCATGAGGCGGCTGCACCTCCAGGGTGTCCTCCGCCGAGAATATCTTCTGGTCGTACCTTATGAACGGGAATATGGCGTTGAGCAGGGTCGTCTTACCCGAGGCGGTCTCACCGCAGACGAACACGCTCATGCCGTTCTCGAGACAGAGCCAGAGGTACGCGGCCTCCTGCGCGGAGACAGTGTTCCATCCTGAGAGCTGAGCGGCACTCAGCGGCTCCGCTGAGAACTTCCTGATGGTGAATGTCGGCCCGTTGACGCTCACGTCGTCAGCGTAGATGATGTTGATACGGGAACCGTCCGGGAGGGCGCCGTCGATGATCGGCCTCGAAATCGAGGCGGGACGACCCATCCTGTCACTCATCCCCTTGGTGTACTTGTCCAGGTCTGAGAGGTTCGAGAACTTGATGTTCGTCTCCACCATGCCCAGGATCTTGTGGTACAGGTTCACCTCCCTGACGCCGACGCAGTGGATGTCCTCTATGTACGGGTCCCTGAGTATCGGTTCAAGGATACCGTTCTGGAGGATGTTCCTCTTGACGTAGTACTCCAGGATGCTGTAGTCATCTGGGGTGATGTAGATCTTGGAGTTGGGTTTGAACAATTGTACGACCTTCGAAGGGATGCGTCTCTCTGTGACCTCGACTATGTCGTTCAGGAGTTTGTCCAGGACCTCGTTGAACTCCTCATCGGTCGAGTGGATCTTCTCCTTCCCTGACTTCAAGAAGACATTATTGACGACCCTCTCGTACGCTTTGCCAAGCTCGTCCTCCATCATCGGCTGCACGACATCGTACTTGTGCCCGGTGTCCTTGGAACCGTGCAGGTGTATGAATATCGGGTCGCCGACAGGGTAGATGACATCCACGGTCGCCTCCTTCCCGAGGTCCCTGCCCAGTGTGTCCATGAACTTTGGCGACTGGTTCGTCTGCTGAGCGTATCTCTGAAGATAGACGTTCAGGTGGGGGTTCCGTTCCAGGACCTTGCTGAACTTCGCCGCCATGACCGTGGCCTCACACGACTGATGTGATCTCGATGACCATGCCCACATTGGGCTCTATCCTGAAGCCCACGACCGGAGACACCCTGTACTCGGTGCCACCGAACCGCTTCACCATGATGCTCCTGGATATCATCCCGCCGACCTGTGACACGATTATGCTCAGATACACGTGACTGTCCGACTCGAACGGTGCGAGCGCCTTAGGGTCCAATTCAGTCGGGTCCACTGTCACCACGATGCTCTTGCCCATGCCGGTGAGTCTCTTGAAGAATGACAGCACACCTATGCTGTTGTCTTCCCCATGAAGGCTGTTGCTGACGAGGCTGGAGAAGGTATCTATGATCATGATGTCACTCCTGTACAGCTCCTCGGAGCCCATCAGCATGCCCAGGAAGTCGCTTCTCTTCCTTGCCTTGCCCACGAGTGGGTACACGGGCACGAACTTCAGCTTCCCGTTCAGGAGCCATGAGGATATGGGGTAGTCGAGCGAGTACATCTGGTTGATGAAGTCCCTGACGGTCAGCTCCGTCGATATGCACGTGACCGAGTGTTGGTTCGAGAGGAATCCGTAAATCATCCGCTGGACGAGGGCGCTTTTCCCGGTCCCGTGTGCTCCCTCGACCAACGTTATCGTTCCCGCGGGGAGGCCCTGACCTAGCTGGTCATGTAGGTCGTCTCTGGGTATCTGTAGCTTGTAGGTCTCCCCCATTGGAGGGTTCACCCCGTCATATGCGGAAGCTGAGCTTGTCAGAGACGCCGTTCTCGGTGGTCACTTGTACCGAATGGTCCCCCTCTGCCAGATTCTGGTCTATTGATATAGTCAGCATGCTCGCGGGGTCCCAGAAGGACGACGTGTTCCCGCTCAGCGTCAGCGTGTAGTTCGTGACCGCAATCCCATCCAGCATTACTGTGATATAGTTTTGGTTCAGGACGGTCTTGCCCACGTTCTTGACATATATCCTGACAGGGTCGTTCGGGATCTCGTCAGGGTCGTTTATTATCGAAATGTCCGTCAGCAGATCCTTCTCCACATTATCGCTCTTCTGGTCTATCCCGTTGGTTATCTTGGACACTCCGTTGGAGGCCACGGCGACTACTGCCGTTGCAACGATCAACGCGGATATGAAGAATATCAGCTGAGTCGATGCTCCGCTTGCGCCCATCATCTCCACCTCCTATTGCACTGTGACACATGAGATTCCATTCTCTACCACCACTTTGATGTTAGTACCCAGGTTCTCCACAACGAGTCCATTCACATTGTCAGAGACATACATCTTGCCTGTGACGTCTACGGCGATCACGGAGTCGCTCAGCAGGCTGTCGACTGTGTCCACGGGCGACCCCGTTGCGTTGAACACGGCCACCTCGTTCGATCCGTTGACGACATATACATACACGTCGTCCAGGCCGTTCGCGCTGGCACAGATATCCGTTGGCGACGAGAGCCCTGCCGTGCCGACTAACTCCGTCCCACCGCTGCCATCCAGCCCGTACATGTCGACATGGTATCCCGAACTGTAGTCGATCACGAAGATGTGCGAGCTGACGAAGATGTCTCGCGGCGAGGTCATCGTGCCTCCGTTCGGCACAATCGAGTCCACGAATATTCCTGTGGTCAGGCCGAACCGGTCGATGTGGCTCCTGTTGTCTATGATGTATATGTACTCGGAATCGACGCTGAATGAGGTCAGGACGGACGAGTTCGTCGTGTCGTTCACTATTCGGTCCACCCAAGCCCCGTCGAGCCCGAACCGATCGATGTGTGTGCCCTCGTCCAGTACGTAGAGGTAATCTCCCCACACTTTCAGGTCAGAGGGCGAGACCATGTTTGACGAGTCTGTGATTGTGAAATCGAAGACGCTTCCGAGCGTGAAGACATCTATGTCCTGTCCATCTAGGACGTAGACGCTCTCTCCAACAGAGATATTCGCGGGGGCGGATAGGGATGCGTCATTAGTGAACGAAGCTCGCGGGTCGAGGTCAGCCTCGAATGACACATCGGGATCATCGACAGTGATTGTGAGAACCTCCATCGGGAGCCAGACCTCTGTGTCCGTCCCCTGGATGGACTTGTTGAACGAGGCGGGGATGGTTCCCTCCAGGACCAGGTCGACCTTGGATATGTCAAGGACCTTGCTGCCAGTATTCTGAACTCTGATATCTAGGGTGTTCGAATCCCTCTGGTAACTGACGTCTAGTATCGTCACTTGCGTATCGAGTCGATCGTTCATGTATTCGTACTTCTCATCGAACGACTCCGACACGGAGTCGAAGGCGTCGTTCAAAGAGGAATAAAGAATAGAAAAAAGGATTAGAAAGGCGGCGAAGAATATCGCCATTGTA
>DUKU01000083.1 GCA_013329135.1 Thermoplasmata archaeon | reverse complement strand
GAACATCAGGTCGTACGGGAAGCCGTCGAAGGGGACGTACATCTCGGACGCGACCATGTATGTGACCATGCCCGTGGTGTAGGCCTCGTAAGCCACCTCCACGGCCGACATGATGCAGGCGTCGAACGCCAGGACATCTATCTGCAGCGCCGCCTGGCTCAGCGCGTCGCTGAACTCGTTCATCCTGATGATGTCGCCGACTACCACGTCCGAAGGCGCGACCACCGTCGACGTGTCGTCGCTGCAGAACCCGCGCCACGAACCCCCGTGGTTCCACGGGATGATGCACATGTTCTCGGCCGGGTACTGTTCCTCGACCATGTCGAGGAAGAGCGCGAAAGTCGCTCCGTCGCCCGTGTTCATCTCATCCCAAGTGTCCACGACCTCGTAGGTGTCTCCCGAGAACTCGATCAGCTCCAGCCCATCCGTGCTGAGCCTGTCGACCAGCGCGACGATGTTCACGTCCTTGGAGGCCGGGATGCCCAGCAGGGCCGGCAGCGAGTAGTCGTCCCAGGCGACCTCGAGGTTGTTGTCTGCGCCCACGTAGAGCGCGATCGTCCAATTGTCCGTGCGCGGCCCGCTCGCCGCGGACGCGGAGAAGGCGAAAGTCGTTCCTGAGACAAGCAAGACTAGCACTATCAGGGATGCTCTTATCCCACTCGACCTGAACATCGTTCCTCGAACCCCTTGCGCCGTTAGACGCGAGCCCAGGATTGCCCTGGCGCTATATGAACCCGGCGAGCCGAGGACGCCGGAGTCCCCGGACGGACCCCTCCTGAACTTCACAGCCACGATGAGCTGCTTCCTCGTCTCCACAGCCACCGTCTGCTTCACGTAACGGCGCGTCTCGACCCCTCGCCTATGCCCTCCGAGCCGGCCCCCTCGTGACTCGAGCACACGTGTGTAGTAGACGCTCGCGGACGTGGAGCTGAACCCCGTCGAGTCCACGGCCAGGTAGAGGACCCTCACCCTCGCTTCCTGCAGGAACCCGAGGAGGAGGCGCCATGCTGTGCCGACGTTTCCACCTTTCCAGAATGTCGCCTTTCAGAGGGTTTCTTCACAGCACATCGCCTTTCCTCGTGGAATCGGAGGTTCAGGTTGTGCGACATACAAACCCTAAGAACCGCCTCTACACATTCAGTTGATGTTCCGGAGGGCTAGACTACGGTTGATGACGGTACGGCAATGAGGGGTAACGATCTCTACGGTTACGCAGCTGTTCTCATCGGCTTCGCGTTCCTGTGTCTCGCTCCTTTGCTGGAGGAGGCATGGTTCCTTGCGTTGGGATTGGCCGTCATATCGTTGGGATGCTTCTACGGTACGTTCTTCTGCGGATGGTGGTATGGCGCATGAAGTCGGATGCACTGAGCGACATCTGGCTCTTTTTCAATCAGGGGGAGTGGCACCGGGATATACCCCTCTATGTGAAGAGGCCCTCGCGCCTCTTCCAAATCACTTTCTTTCTTCTTTTCTCTTTGCCCCCCGTCGTTGATTCTCGCGTTGTTCGCGGGTTGGGGTGTTTAGCGGACAAACCTCTATCCGCGGTCGGTGCCGCACCATGGCCGCTTCGTCCCTTGTCAAGGACTTGCCCCAATCCCTTTCCTTTCCGCCCTATTGCTTTTTCTTGAGCATTCGTTGGCTCTTGGCTCAGAGAAGTTAACAGTACTGATTTCCTACTGGCAAAGAATTCCGCCTCGAATCTTCAAGCCTGGACCTTTAAACACCGGTAGATTCCGGGTCAATATCCGGGCCCTCGCACATTTTAATGCAATAGAAAGTATTTATATTCAAATCTGTGCTTCAAAGTCCACGCTATGTGTAGTGGAGAGTTGATTCAGAGATTAGCGTCCACGGCCCTCCTCTGATGGACATCTCCGCAATCCAGACAATCACCTTCGGCCGCTTCCGAACAAACGTGTACCTCACCCTAGTGAACTTGCCTTTGACGATTGTCTCATCTGAAACGAATGCCAGTCTACTGCGATCAAGCTTCCCCCTGAGTTGATGCAGAACACCAAGGTTCGCTGCTCTGAGCATTCTGTATTCTCCATCCAGAGAATCCCATCCTATGATGCTGTAACCATGGATCTCATTGACTCGCACGGCGCCGCTGAAGATCCGCTCATCCCAGGTGAATACGCAGAAGAGACCTCCAATGATCCACCTGCTTGCCATCCTCCCCTCTTCTCTTACTTCTGGTGAATCCGGGCCGAAGAATCCTGGCATAATCTTCCCCTTGAGACGCCCTCGCCCTTCAGGAAAGAATCGCTTCAGAGCCCTTGTATGTGATGATTCCTTAACAGGTTCCAGCTTATGCTCGCGGATCCCACTTCTGCTCACTCTTTACCACCCGAAGCAGAAACGTCATCGAGGGTTTAAGCGATTCTCATGCGCCCCATCGGTCCCACTCGGGCATTTCGGCAGTCGCCGTTTATCTCGACGGAAATGAAGAAATACCCGGTTGGGTCCATAGATAACTAGCCTCGAGGGTGGTTCGAGGAGGAGGTGAGAAGAGTGAGGAAACTAATTTCTGCATCGCTCGTAGTCTGTATGCTTGCGCTGATGTCTGTACTGTCGGTCCCAGCAGTCGCTGGGCCGTGCTGCGATGACCCGCTGCCTCTTGAATGCACAATTGAGATAACCTTCGACGCCAACTTGCCTGATCCCCATTGGGAGGGGACCATTGCAGGCGACGTCGAAGGAACCCTGCAGCTCTGGGAACAGTGGCCGGAGATATTCTTCGCCGGGGCAACTGAGCACTACTTTGAAGACTCCGTGATCCACGTTGGAGACGATTACATAAAGGGAAGTGACCAGGGCGTCTGGAACTTCGGGACTCTGAAGTTCAGTTACACGGGCTCGGTGACAGACGCGACGGGCGATTGGAGCTATCTTGTGGGGTGGAATATGCACGGGAAGGGAGTCACTTCCGAATACCCCAACGACACCGGGATAATAACTGGTGAAGGCACGATGATTTTTGTGCCTCCATGAGCACTTGCCCGCTGGAGCTGGTCCCTAGGTGGCAAATCCCAAGAAACCTTCTCCCTCTATTTCCGTCCTATGACTTCTTCTCTCTGGTTCAAATCAGCATTCAAGTGTCAAGGACGCGTTCGGGTCTTCGCAAAGAGCTATGTCATGATGTCGCTATCAGGGCAACTGAGGAAGTGGCTCCAGGACGGGGGCGAAGTGGTGGCTTTCATGCAGGTTCTTCTCTTGGGAGGGTCCGGTCGTTTCGGCGAGAGCGTAGCTCGGTGTTTGGTGCGCTCGGAAGTCGTTTCTGAGATCGGTCTAGCGGGCAGGAATGAACGTGTTCTTAGACGCCGCGCTTCAGAAGTCGGGGACAAGGCTTATTCAGTCGTTGTAGACATCCTCGACGAACATCGTCTCACATCGGTGGCAAGAGACTATGACATCGTAGTCAACGCGGCGGGACCCGAGTGGGAAGTCCTTCTTCCAGCGCTTCGAGCAGCTATCGACGCAGGCACTCACTATTGCGACCTCGGAGCAGATGGACGGACGGCTGAGAAACAGCTCGAACTGGATTCATTGGCTAGGGAGCATGACGTCGTGGCAATCATTGGGCTGGGGTTTGACCCTGGCGTGGACAACTTACTTGCGGTACATGCTTGCAGGCAGTTCGATAGCGTCGACGAGATGATGTTCTGCTTCCAATTGCTCCTTCCAGATGAGTTGCTTCGCGAAGCCGTTGTCGAGCTCGGAAGGAGCGGCAGAGTCGACCCATCCTGGCAGCTAGTTATGAGCCTAATCAGTGAGCCCGTACGAGTGTATCGTGATGAGTCATGGACCATTGTCGATCCGCTCGAACACGGTGTTGAAGTGAAATCACCCTGCGGAGTGACCATGACCGCCTATCCATGTGCCAGCCCGGAGCAGATTACGTTGCCTCTCTACATTCCCAGTCTCCGCAATGTGTCGTGTGTGTGTGGTATCTCTCCTCCGGAGATAAGTCAATTGGCGCATCATGAGGCCAAGCGGATATCTCAAGATGGGAGTTCGGTCAAGGATGCCACGCGGTCGTTCCTGGAGACGATCGGGAGTGATCACGCGGATTGGCTGAAAGGGAGTGCTCCCGGATGGGACATGTGGCTCGTTATGACCGGGCTGAAAGACGGCAAGCGGGCCCGCTACACATGTTGGCCCGTCGGTGTAGGCTACACTAGTATCCCGTTGGCGGTCGCTGCCTTCAGAATCCTCAGGGGGGAGGTTTCTGTTCGCGGTGTCGTTCCGCCAGAGGCGTGTTTCGAGCCCACGTCCTTCTTCGAGGAGGTTGCTCGTTACGTGTCGGAGGAAGACCGGGACAAACCGTTCTACGGAGAATCCATGGAGTGGCTTGGATGACTCTGGTGGGCTACATGCACGGTGAGCCGACTCTGAAACGCGATGACCAGCTCATTTTCTACCATCAAAGAATTCACTGTTTGACGCCTCATGTCTGGCATTGAGGATTATAGCTGGCAGGTTTAATTGCCATCAGATTCCGGGTCAATATCCGGGCCCTCGCACATCT
>DUKU01000178.1:5020-5235 GCA_013329135.1 Thermoplasmata archaeon | reverse complement strand
TCGTCCTTCACCATCAGACGGTTCAAGGAGAACCCGTTCACGCCCCTGGACCTGCTCAAGTTCAAGACCATGAGCACCGAGATGATGGCCTATCTGTGGATAGGCATCGAGCATGGTCAGTCGATGCTGGTGTGCGGAGGCACTGCCAGCGGCAAGACGACCACGTTGAACGCGGTCCTTCTGTTCATACCGCCCCAGATGAAGATCGTCTCGAT
>DUKU01000178.1:0-4823 GCA_013329135.1 Thermoplasmata archaeon | reverse complement strand
GGCAAGAGCGCCGTGACCGGCAGGGCGGCCGGCGAGATAGACATGTTCGACCTCCTCACCGCGGCGATGAGGCAGAGGCCCCAGTACCTGATGGTCGGTGAGGTCAGAGGCAAGGAGGCCTATGTCGTCTTCCAGGCCATGGCCACGGGCAAGACCTGCTATTCCACGTTCCACGCAGAGGACGTCCAGGCGATGGTCCACAGGATGGAGAACGACCCGATCAACCTCCCCAGGGCGCTCATTACCGCGCTGAACATGGTGCTCCTGCAGGCGCAGGTCAAGGTCGGCACGAAGATGACCAGGAGGGTCAAATCCCTCACTGAGATCGTGGGCATCGACCCTGAGACGAACGAGCTCATCACCAACTCCGTCTACACCTGGAACCCGGCCGATGACACCTTCAACTACAGCGGCCACAGCTACGTCTACGAGAAGGTCCGCATGGCCAGGAACTGGTCGCCCAGGGAGATGGAGAGGGAGATCAAGAGGCGCGTCGACATCCTCGAATACATGAAGAAGGTCGGCATGGACAACCACAGGCGCGTCGCCACGATCATCTCGGCGTACTACAAGGACCCTGACAAGGTGATGAAAGAGGTCAGGGCGAAGCTCGCCGAGACGACAGCCTGATCGCTCTTCTGACCAAGCCAGCCTGGACGTGCCGTGACCCATCCATCGGATTGATGACATCCACGAAAGCGCCAGCGTCTCCGCCGCGCGTCGCATTCTCAGAAGACTAAAGGATGATGAAGGAGTTTAGGGGTTTGTTTAGAGGGGCGGCAGGCTCACTGCTGCTCCTCGGTGTCCTCAGTGCCCTCGCCGCCGGACCCGTTCTTCGAGATCGGAGTCTTGATGATCTTCTTGGGCACGACCTTCCTGTCGATCGGCCTCCTGATGACCATCTTCGGGGCGGCCTGTTGCTGCTGGCCTGGCTCTATGGGTGACTGTGTTTGGGACACTACCAGTGAGGGTGCTGGCTCCGCGCCTGCGCTCGGCGGGGATGGGGGCGCTGGTCCAACAGATTGAGTCTCCTTCGCGGCCCCGAACACTGTGCCGCACTTGCTGCACACAGTGGCCTCCTTCGGATTCAGAGTGCCGCAGACGGGACAGGCGATTGGGCCTTCCTTGCGCTTCTCCTCCTCCTTCGCGAGCCAGTCGTCGAAGCTGATGTATGTCGGCTGGGCGACCCACCACTCCTCGAACTTCTTGTCGCTGAACTTCTTGCCCAGTTCCGCCTTCGCCAGCTCGCGGTACTTGGAAACCATCTCGTCGTATTCCTTCCTCATATTCTCGAGGTAGTCCTCCTCGCCAATCTCCTCACCGACGAACTTGACGCCGCAGTTCGGACACTCTGAAGATTCAGATGGCACCCATGCTCCGCACTCGGAGCACTTCATCGTACCGACCTCGAACTCGACACCGCACTTCGGGCACCTCTTGCTCGCTGCCGGTATGAACTCGCCGCACTCGCCGCACTCCACGAGTTTGCCAAGACCGTACACATATGTGTACGCCGTGAAACCAATGACGACTGCAGCGATGGCGCCTATCACGACGATCCAAACCAAGAGCGGTATGCCTCCGCCAGACACTGTACCGTGTATCTCAACAGGCTCTTCATCGCTTTCGTCAAGACCTGCGACCACACACACTATCGAATACGTGCCGCTCTCTATCTCCGGCGGGATCCCAAGATTGATTGAGATGGCCCCTTCAGCTGTGGTGTACACTTCATCTGAGGATACTATGCTTGCGCCATCTAGTCTCAATTCAACGGACACGCCACGCAACAGCGGGACCGGGGTTTCGGTGCCGGCATATGTGATGATGACATCGACGACTATTGTGTCGTCGGCCTCGTACTCCGTCGACAGCCCGGAGACATCGAAGTCTATTGCGAGCTGGTCGATCACGAAGTCGAACTCGACGTAGTTGTTCGTTTCGTTCTTCTCCGCGTAGAGATATCCACTGTCAGCCATCACATACAGCGAATACGTGTCGCCATCCGTGATGTTGATCAGGAAGTCGGCCCGCGCCTCATGCGACATTCCGGGTTCGACGCTGATATTCACAGTCGCAATCGGAACCTCTGGGTAGAGCGACATCCCGAACTCGATGCTGACATTGCCCGGGTCCGTTCCGCCGAGGTTGTAGATGTTGGCCACGATTGTGACGGTCCTGCCGTAGACAGGGGCGGTCGTGTTGTCCAGGCCGTACTGGATGTAGACATCCTCGATGCTGACCTTGAAGTCTTCTCTTATGTCAAGAACCGTCAAGGTCGCCGACTCGTTGTTGTTCGCATAAGTCGTCTCAGCGATCAGTAGAGCAGGGTTCGCCGCAATCTGGAAATCGAACTCAGTGTTGTCAGTGACTATCGGGACAGAGTAGGCGAATTCCAGGAGGTATACCTCTTCTTGCACCAGTACATCGGTGACCGTCACATAGAACGTCTCAATAGTGATTCCATGGGTCACCGTCATGCGCACAGAGAAGTCTGATATCGGCGCTTCTCCATGGTTCGTCAGGTCCGCCGTTACCACAATCTCCGCTCCGCCCGCAATGCTGGTCACTGCATTCGCCAGACCAACAGGATAGAATTCCAGTGGGCCAGTCTCAAGGTCGGCATAGTTCAGGGCTTCAACGACGATAGATGCATTGTTGTTGACGAATGTCCTCTCGTCGAACACCGCACCATCGTTCACGACGACCCAGAGGGTGTGCGAATCGATGGCCTCAGGGGTCCATAGCATTGAGGCATCCTCGAAGCTGCCAGCGGACACGACATCGGTAACGTACGTACCTATCAACTCAGCCGTATCCAATGTGTCACCGACGTAGAAGTCTACAATGACTTCGTCCGCCTGCACCTCGCCGTTGTTCCAGACGCGCGCGAAAATCGTGCATTCGGTATTGAGCACGACATCCGATGGTTCAACCCACATCTCAGCAGATGAGACGGCAAGGTCTGGGAGCATCACCGACGATATCGTGAGAACTGCGAATGTGGCGTTCTCCGTCAGTGGTTCGGAGTATGGAAGCACGCTCACACTCACATTCGTGTCAGACACGTGCTCGATCCCATCACTCCAGTAGGATGCGTTGACCCTATATTGACCAACATATGTCGAGCCAGTTGATGTGAGTATTGTGCCGAGGGACTTCAATCTCGCAATTCCGGATGAATCCGTCGTAGTGCTTGTCCAGAATGTTTCATTGACATAGAACCGCGCATACACATCCGCACCCTCGAGAGGGTAGTCCCCGCCATCGAAGATGGTTATGTGAATCCATCTGTATATGAAGGCCATCGCATTGTCGAGGACAACTATCGAAGGAGCGCTCGTGTTCGTGACCTGGCATACTGTGCTTCCAGACAGTTCCGGTGACTGGACGAGGAGCGAATCGAATATCGCAATGCGCGCTTCCGAGTCCCAGGATGTCGTGATTGCCCCGTCGATAGTGGCTCCGTTGAGCACAATCTCGGCGTCATCCATAGCTACTATGCTGACCCCACTCAGCTGGGAGTTCGTGATCTCAAGGGCTCCAGAACCCTTCACGATGATGTTCACGGGCAGGCTGCTGACTATCTGAGAATCCTCAACCACGAAGTTCGCTGTTCCATCAACGTATATCGTGCGCTCGTTGGCGAAGGTCTGCACCATGCGGAACACTGCATTGCGGAGTGTCAGTGTGCCATCGGACGCAACAATTACGTCACCGGCATGATAGTACTCCATGTTCTCGATCAACAGGTCTGGAGGAACGACCAGCCATCTCGCAGTGTCTGGGCTCTCAGCTGAGATGCCCTCGACATCGACCGTGACTTCAAACTGCTGGTCCGCGGAAGTCATAGCAGGGTATGCTGGGAATGAGAACGTCTCCGTCGATGAATAGGGCACTGAATCCTGTTCTACAGTTCCATTGAGTTCAAACGTGCCAACATAGAGGGAGTTCGGATACTCCCCTCCAGATATCAAATCCGTCAACAGCGGAATTACTGCGATTCCGCTCGGGCCAGTGACGCCGAATGTGGATGCATCTACACCCATGTACTCCAATACAGATGCTGGAGGTTCTGCCGATACACCATCCACGCCAAAGTAGAATGAAGGTTGTCCTCCGAAACTGGTGGATCCAGTGAAGATGGCGGATATCTCACAATCGGGGATAGGAACACCATATTCATCACCCACGGTTATGTTTATCCACCGGTATACATAAGCCTCTGGACCGATGGTAATCACTATTGACATACTATCAACCTGGACGCTCCCAGTTGACCCATCGTGGGCAAAGTTGACGTCGATTGTCCCTAAATCATCCGTCGTTGTCACTCCAGCAGCGTGTAGATCAAAACTCTTCTCTACATATGTAGTTTCGTCGACGCTCGGCGTTATCCCAGTACTTGCGTATGACCCGCCCTCAAGGCGCCAGACGAATGATTCCGTCCCATCATAGGTACTTCCGACGGCATAACGCACGTACAGGGTGGCTCCATCGACAGTGTCGGAGGGCCCGGCTGAGAATGCATCAATCGCCATCGTCTCTCCTGGATCAACCAGGTAGACGTAACCGTCATCGCTAGCAATAAGGTCGGTGACCAACTGTCCCGTATTGTCTTCAGGACCCTTGACCGTCGGCAACGCGAAATAACTCTCTCCATCAGCCACAACCGAGGGTGCTCGCGACGAATATGATCCAACATATGGCTCGAAGTACGCACCATACAGGTGTGCACTCGACGAATCATCAAGGACCAGGACATTGTGCGTGTACCAGCTGGTTATGTCTGAGACCGGGCCGAAGTCGACGTCTATGTAGCT